>NZ_JBIWOE010000028.1:0-118744 GCF_044767585.1 Streptomyces sp. NPDC101225 | reverse complement strand
GGGGGGTCTGGGGGGCGCCGGGGGGGGGGGGGGGGGGGGGGGGCCGGGGGGGCGGGGGGGGGGGGGGGGGGGGGGGGGGGCCGGGGGGGGGGGGGGGGGGGGCGGGGGGGGGGGGGGGGCCCCGGGGGGGGGGGGGGGGGGCCGGGGGGCGCCCCCCCCCCCCCGCCGCGGACGATCGTTTCCCGCCGCCCCGGCGCCGGGGCGGTCAGTAGGGCCAGATCGGCGGCTCGCTCACGAAGTGGCCGCCGAGGTAGGCGTGCGCGACGTTGCCCGGCTCCAGCTCGCCCTGTTCGGCGATCAGCTTCGCGGCGAACGGCTCGGAGTCGTCCCGCGGTTCGTAGCCGAGCGCCCGTGCCGTCGTGAGGTCCCACCACAGACGGGTGTTGGCCGAGGAGCCGTAGACGACGGTGTGCCCGACCCGCTCGGCGGTCAGGGCCGCGTGGAAGAGGCGGGCGCCGTCGGCCGGGCTCATCCACACCGACAGCATCCGCACGCTGGTCGGCTCCGGGAAGCAGGAGCCGATGCGCACCGAGACCGTCTCCAGGCCGTGCTTGTCCCAGTAGAGCTGGGCGAGGTCCTCGCCGAACGACTTGGACAGGCCGTAGAAGGTGTCCGGGCGGTGCGGGGTGTCGATCGGGATGAGCGGGTCGTCGCCCTCGGGGCGCGGGGTGAAGCCGACCGCGTGGTTGGAGGAGGCGAAGACGATCCGGCCGACGCCCTCCTCGCGGGCGGCCTCGTACAGGTTGTACGTGCCTTCGATGTTCGCCGCGAGGATCTTCTCGAAGGGGGCTTCCAGGGAGATGCCGGCCAGGTGGATGATCGCGTCGACGCCGCGCACGGCCTCGCGCAGCGCCTCCTTGTCGGCGAGGTCGGCGGTGATCGCGTCGCTCTCGCCCTCGATCGGGCGCAGGTCGAGCAGGCGCAGCTCGTGGCCGAAGGCGGGAAGCAGGTTCCGCATCAGGGTGCCGAGTCCGCCGGCGGCGCCGGTGAGCAGGACGGTGCGGGGAGCGGGCATCCTCGGGTCTCCTTGGTCCGCCGCCTGTGACAGGTGGCCGCATGCGTGGACAGTATTCACATTCGTGGACACGCTAGGGAGCGCGGCCCTGCTCCGTCAAGTGTCGCGCGGCGTGGCCGGGTCCGCTCCGCCTCCTCGCCCTTCCTTGTCCTTCTTTTTCTTTTCGGCCGCCTTCTTGCGGGTTGCCGCGCTTGACCGGCCCGGAGTCGGCTCCATAATGTGGCGATGTTCAGAGATATAGACATCGATCAGAAGAACGTACGCGCCTGCCACAGGGAGAGCCCGTGACGCCATCCCCCCTCGCCACTCGACTCCGCATCCCCAGCGGGCCGCTGTTCTTCCCGGTCACCGCCTTCGGGCCGGACGGCTCGGTCGACCTGGACGCGTACCGCACCCATGTGCGCCGGGGGGTCGAGGCCGGAGCCGCCGCGGTCTTCGCCTGCTGCGGCACCGGCGAGTTCCACGCGCTCACGCCCGAGGAGTTCGAGGCGTGCGTGCGGGCGGCCGTCGGGGCGGCGGGCGGGCGGGTGCCGGTCGTCGCCGGCGCCGGGTACGGGACCGCGCTCGCCGTGCGCTACGCGCGCCTGGCCGAGGAGGCCGGAGCGGACGGGCTGCTGGCCATGCCGCCCTACCTCGTGGTCGCCGGGCAGGAGGGGCTGCTGCGGCACTACCGCGAGGTGGCCGCCTCGACCGCGCTGCCGCTGATCGTGTACCAGCGCGACAACGCCGTGTTCACCCCTGAGAGCGTCGTCGAACTCGCCCGCACGGACGGGATCATCGGTTTCAAGGACGGCGTGGGCGACCTCGACCTGATGCAGCGCATCGTCAGCGCCGTACGCACCGAAGTCCCGGGCGACTTCCTCTACTTCAACGGCCTGCCGACCGCCGAGCAGACCCAGCTCGCCTACCGCGCCCTCGGCATCGGCCTGTACTCCTCCGCCGTGTTCTGCTTCGCGCCGGAGATCGCCGGCGCCTTCCACGAGGCCCTGCACACCGGCGACGGCACCACCGCGCGGCGCCTCCTCGACGGCTTCTACCGGCCGTTCGTCGAACTGCGCGCCCAGGGGCGGGGATACGCCGTCGCCCTGGTGAAGGCGGGCGTACGGCTGCGCGGCCTCGACGTGGGCGAGGTGCGCCCCCCGCTGCAGGAACCGGCCGAGGAGCACGTCAAGCAGCTCGCCCAGCTGATCGAGCGCGGGTACGCGCTGCTGGAGGAGTCCAAGTGAAGGCGTCGGTCTTCCTCTACCCCTGGGACGTCGACGGGGACCCGGAGGCGGCGGGCCGCGTGGCCGGGCTCGGCGTGCGGCAGGTGACGCTCGCCGCGGCGTACCACTCGACGCGGGCGCTGACGCCCCGCCACCCGGGCCACCGCATCGTCACCGCCGAGCACGCCGCCGTCCTCTACCCCCCGGACACGCGCTGGGAGGGGCGGGAACTGCGCCCCTACGCCGCCGGGGACTGGGCGCCCGGGGACGCGTACGGAGCGGCCGCGGCGGCGCTCGCGGACGCCGGCCTCGAGGTGCACACCTGGGTCGTGCTCGCGCACAACTCCCGCCTGGGCGCGGAGCGTCCGGACACCTCCGTGGTCAACGCCTACGGAGACCGCTACCCGTGGGCCCCGTGCATCGCCCAGCCGGCCACGCGCGCGTACCTGGTCGAGCTGGCCGCCGAGGCGGCGGTGCGGCCCGGGGCGCGCGGCACCGAGCTGGAGTCGCTCGGCTGGTACGGGCTCCAGCATCTGCACGCCCACGACAAGACCGGCGGAGTCGGCCTCGGGGACGCCGGCTCGTACCTGATGTCGCTCTGCTTCTGCCCCGTCTGCCGGGAGGGCTACGGCGAACAGGGCCTGGACGCGGACGCCTTGGCGGCCTCCGTACGCGAGGCGCTGGAGCCGCTGTGGCGGGGCGCGCCCGACGGCGGGGGAGGCTGGGCCGGCGTCGAGAGGCTGCTCGGCGGGGCGAAGGCGGCCGCCACGCGCGCGTGGCGCGACGAGACCGCCCGCACCCTCCAGGAGACGGCGGTCCGGGCGGTGCGCGCGGCGGCCCCCGAAGGCTTCCAGGTGCTGCTGCACGCCGACCCCGTGACCTATCACGTCGGTGCCAACGTCGGCGTGGACCCCGCGCACATCCTGTCCGTCGCCGACGGAGTGGTGGTGCCGTGCGCCGGGGGCACCGGCCTGCTGGCGCCGTTCGCCGAGCAGGGCCGCGCGGGCGCCGTCCTCGCCGCCAACTTCACCGTGGTCTCGGGGATGGGCGGCCGGCCGGGCACGCTCGCGGCGGACGCGGCCGAGGCCCGGAGCCGCGGCGCGAGCGAACTGCGGCTCTATCACGCCGGACTGGCGTCGGACGGCGACCTGTCGCTGGTGCGGGAGGAGCTGTCCCGACTCCGCACGAGGGCCCCGGAGGTCACCAGCAGCGCGCCGCCCAGGACGATCAACACCGGCCGGTAGCCGACCAGTTCGACCAAGGCCGCGCCCAGCGCCAGACCGACCACGTTCGGCGTGAACATCAGGGTGTTGGCGGTGGCGGCCGTGCGGCCCAGCAGCGCGCCCGGGGTCTCGCGCTGCACGGCCGTCATCGCGGCGATCAGCACGCACGGCAGCCCCACCCCGCTCGCCGCGCTGCACGCCAGCGCCACCGGGTCGGCCGGTATCGCCCGCGCGGCCACCGCGCACGCCGTGAGGGCGATCCCGGCCGCCGCGAACCGGCGCCCGCCCAGCAGGCGCAGGGCGGGGCCGGAGGCCAGTCCGAGCACGACCGAGCCCGCGCCCTGGACGGCGTAGAGCACACCCGCGTAGGCGGGGGCGTGGCCGAGTCCGTCGACGACGGCGTAGAGCAGCGCGCCGCTCAGGCCCGCGCAGAGCATCGTGGCGCCCGCGGCCAGGACCAGGCGCCGCAGCCGGGCGTGCGCCCACAGGAAGCGGGTGCCCTCGGCCGTCCGCGCCCACCAGCCGGCCGTGGCCCGCACCACCCTGTCCTCGCGGACCCGCAGCAGGGTGCACACCCCCGCGGCCAGGACGAAGGTGGCCGCGTCCAGCAGCGCCACGGCCGGACCGCCGTACGCCGCGTACAGGCCCGCGCCCGCGAGCGGCGCCACCAGCTTCATGCCCTCGTTCGCCGTCATGCGCAGCCCGTTGAAGTCGCCGAGCAGGGACCGGTCGACGGCGGCGGCGACGAGGGCCGACTCGGCCGCGTCCTGGACGACGCCCGTGGCGCCGTACAGGAACAGGACCGTGTAGATCAGCCAGAGACGGCCGGGGGAGCCGGCGCCGAGGAGCGTGAGCAGCAGGAGGGCCAGCAGGAGGTTGGTGCCGACGAGCAGGGGTTTGCGGCGCACGCGGTCCGCGAGCGTGCCGAGCAGCGGGCCGGCGAGCGTGGGCGCCCACATGGCGAGCAGGCACAGGGCCGCGAGGCCGTTCGAGCCCGTCAGGTCCTTGACCCACACGCCCGACGCCAGCCACAGCGCCGACGTGCCGAAGCCGGAGACCACGATGCCCGCCAGGTACAGCCCCGCGTTGCGGTCGCGCAGGACGCGCACCACCGCCCAGGCCGAGTCCGATGCCGATGCCGATGTCGTCATGCCTGGCCATCGTGCGTCTAAGGCCCCCGCCCGGTCATGGGGCAACTGCCCTAGAACGGCGCCGGTGGCGCGGGAAGCGATGAATTCCGCGGGCCGCGCCGGTCTGTCTCTTCAAGGACCAAGACCATGAGGAGCAGCGGATGACCGACACGACCCTCGACCTGGGACCGCAGACACGCGTCGTCGCGAGGCTTGCGGAGGGGGTGCGCGAGGAGCACATGGCGGGGCCGACGCCCTGTCCCGACTACACGGTGCACGCCATGCTGGGCCACGTCCTCGGCCTGACCGTCGCCTTCCGCGACGCCGCCCGCAAGGATCTGGGCGCCACCACCGACACCTCCCCGCAGGCCGGCGGCCTGCCCGGGCTCGGTCCGGGCTGGCGCGAGGAACTGCCCAAGCTGCTCGACGAGCTCGCCGACGCCTGGCGCGACCCCGCCGCCTGGACCGGCATGACCCGGGCCGGCGGCGTGGACCTGCCCGGCGCGGTCGCCGCGGCCGTCGCCACCGACGAACTGGTGATCCACGGCTGGGACCTGGCCCGCGCCACCGGCCAGGACTACACCCCGGACCCGGCCGCCCTGCGGACCTCCCACGACTTCCTCCTGGCCGCGGCGAACGACCCGAGCCGGGGCGGCGGCATCTTCGGCCCGGTCTTCGCCGTCCCCGCCGAGGCGCCGCTGCTCGACCGGGCCGTCGGGCTGAGCGGACGGAACCCGGACTGGCGCCGGGAGCACTGAGCAGAACCGGACACGACCGACGCCGGGGCCGCGCACACCGCGCGGCCCCGGCGTCTTTCGTCGGAAGCATTGACGAAACCCGCGCCCCCTCCTACCTTCAACGCGTCGTACTTCGTACGTCATATATGAGACGCGATACGCGAGATCGGATACCCCGGATCTCCCACGTGACTTCCGAGAGGCGCGCATGACCTCTGTGCCCATGCCGATCCCGTCCCGCACGCAATATGTGCTCGACGCGATCAAACACCGCATCCTCACCGGGCAGCTGACGCCCGGCCAGGCGCTGGTCGAGACCGAGCTCGCCGCCCAGTTCGGGGTCTCCAAGACCCCGGTGCGCGAGGCGCTCAAGACCCTGGCCGGCACCGGACTCGTGGTGATGAGCCAGTACAAGGGCGTCACGGTGCGCATGGTGGACGCGGACATGGCGCGCGAGGTCTACGACGTACGCCTGCTGCTCGAACCGGAGGCGCTGAAGCGGGCGGTGCGGCGCGGAGCGGCGTTCGACGCCGCCCGCTCCGCCCTGACCCGGGCCGACGCCGCCGGCGACACCGCCGAACGCTCCCTCGCCAACCGGGAGTTCCACCGCGCCCTGTACCTGCCGTGCGGCAACCCGCTGCTCGGCCGGATGCTCGACGAGGTGCGCGACCAGGCCGCCCTGGTCTCCGCCGTGGCCTGGGCCTCCGACCCCTCCTGGGAGCGGGAGGCGGGCGAGCACCGGGAGATCCTGCGGCTCGCCCTGGACGGCGACGCGGACGGCGCGGCCCACGCCCTGCACGCGCACATCGCGTCCTTCGTGCGGCGCGCGTTCCCCGAAGCCCAGTCGGCGGAAGGCCAGGAATGAGCAGCGTGGCGTTCGAGACCGAGCGCAGGGCGCTGGCCGACGTGGTGGCCATCCCGGTGACCCCGTTCGCCGCGGACGGCAGCGTCGACCAGGACGCCCACCGGGCCCTGCTGCGCCGGCTGCTCGACGGCGGGGTCACCACCCTCACCCCGAACGGCAACACCGGCGAGTTCTACACCCTGACGCCCCAGGAGCGGCTGCTGGTCACGGAGTGGACCCTGGAGGAGGCGGGCGGCCGGGCGGCGATCCTGGCCGGCGTCGGGCACGACGTGTCCACCGCCGTCGCCTGCGCCCGGCACGCCCGCGAGCACGGCGCGCGGATGGTGATGGTCCACCAGCCCGTCCATCCGTACGTCTCCCAGGCCGGCTGGGTCGACTACCACCGCGCCGTCGCCGAGTCCGTCCCGGAGCTGGGCGTCGTCCCGTACATCCGCAACGCCCAGCTGACCGGTGCCCGTCTCGCCCAGCTCGCCGACGCCTGCCCGAACGTCATCGGCGTCAAGTACGCCGTTCCGGACGCCGCCAGGTTCGCCGCCTTCGCCCGGGACGCGGGCCTCGACCGCTTCGTCTGGATCGCCGGCCTCGCCGAGCCCTACGCCCCCTCGTACTTCTCCGCGGGTGCCACGGGCTTCACCTCCGGCCTGGTGAACGTCGCCCCGTCCGTCTCGCTGAACATGATCGACGCGCTGCGCGCCGGCGACTACCCGGCCGCCATGAAGGTCTGGGAGCAGATCCGCCGCTTCGAGGAGCTGCGCGCGGCGAACGGCTCCGCCAACAACGTCACCGTGGTCAAGGAGGCCCTCGCCTCCCTCGGCCTGTGCCGCCGCGACGTCCGCCCGCCCAGCCGGCACCTGCCCGAGGACGAGCGCGCCGAGGTCGCCGCGATAGCCGCCGGGTGGTCCCTGTGAACGGGCCCGGCAGAAGGCGCCCCGAGGAGCTGCGCAGCCACCAGTGGTACGGCACCGAGGGCCAGTTGCGCACCTGGTCGCACAACGCCCGGATGCGCCAGCTCGGTTACGAGGCGGAGGAGTACCGGGGCCGCCCGGTGATCGCCGTCCTCAACACCTGGTCCGACATCAACCCCTGCCACGTGCACCTGCGCGAGCGCGCCGAGGCGGTCAAGCGCGGGGTGTGGCAGGCCGGCGGCTTCCCGCTGGAGTTCCCGGTCGCCACGCTCTCCGAGACGTACCAGAAGCCGACCCCGATGCTCTACCGCAACCTGCTCGCGATGGAGACGGAGGAGCTGCTGCGGTCGTATCCGGTGGACGCGGCCGTGCTGCTCGGCGGCTGCGACAAGTCGACGCCCGCGCTGCTGATGGGCGCGGCCTCCGCCGACGTGCCGTCGCTCTTCGTGCCCGCCGGGCCGATGCTGCCCGGGCACTGGCGCGGGCAGACCCTCGGGTCCGGCACCGACATGTGGAAGTACTGGGACGAGCACCGCGCGGGCAACCTCACCGACTGCGAACTGCGCGAACTCCAGGGCGGTTTGGCGCGTTCCCCCGGGCACTGCATGACCATGGGGACCGCGTCCACGATGACCGCGGCCGCGGAGGCGCTCGGCATGACGCTGCCCGGCGCCTCCTCGATCCCCGCCGTCGACTCCGGGCACGAGCGGATGGCCGCCGCCTCCGGGCGCCGCGCCGTCGACGTCGCCTGGAGCGGGCTGAAGCCGTCCGCGATCCTCACCCGCGAGGC
Source organism: Streptomyces sp. NPDC101225 (assembly GCF_044767585.1). NCBI lineage: Bacteria > Bacillati > Actinomycetota > Actinomycetes > Kitasatosporales > Streptomycetaceae > Streptomyces > Streptomyces sp. NPDC101225. The sequence continues at coordinate 110,874 of NZ_JBIWOE010000028.1, read as the reverse complement.
GTTCGAGGACGCCGTCACCACCGTGCTCGGGCTGGGCGGCTCCACCAACGCGGTCATCCATCTGATCGCGATGGCGGGACGCTGCCAAGTGCCGCTCACCCTCGACGACTTCGACCGCATCGCACGGACCGTGCCGGTGCTCGCCAACGTCCGCCCCGGCGGCCGGACCCACCTCATGGAGGACTTCTGGTTCGCCGGCGGCCTGCCCGCCTTCCTGTCCCGGATCACCGACCTGCTGCACCTGGACCGGCCGACGGTGAACGGCACACTGGGGGAGCAGCTGGCAGGCGCCGTCGTCCACGACGACGACGTCATCCGCACCCGCGAGAACCCGGTCGCGGCGGAGGGCGGAGTCGCCGTCCTGCGCGGCAATCTCTGCCCGGACGGCGCCGTGATCAAGCACATCGCCGCCGAGCCGCACCTGCTCGAGCACACCGGCCCCGCGGTCGTCTTCGACGACTACAGGACCATGCAGCGCACCGTCGACGACCCCGGGCTGGGCATCACCGCGGACAGCGTGCTGGTGCTGCGCAACGCGGGGCCCAAGGGCGGACCCGGCATGCCCGAGTACGGGATGCTGCCCATCCCCGGCCACCTGCTCAAACAGGGCGTGCGGGACATGGTGCGGATCTCCGACGCCCGGATGAGCGGCACGAGTTACGGCGCCTGCGCGCTGCACGTGGCGCCCGAGTCGTACGTCGGCGGGCCGCTGGCGCTGGTCCGCTCCGGGGACCTGATCACCCTCGACGTCGAGGCACGCTCCCTCCATCTCCACGTGGACGACGCGGAGCTGGAGCGGCGCAGGGCGGACTGGACGCCGCCGCCGGCCCGTTACGAGCGCGGCTACGGCGCGCTCTACAACGAGCAGATCACCCAGGCCGACACCGGCTGCGACTTCGCGTTCCTGGCCCGCCCGGGCAAGGCCGCGGACCCGTACGCGGGCTGACCCCACCGACAGCGGAACCGCGCGTCACCACGTACCCGGAGAAAGCGCTTCACCCCAGACCGCACACGACCCACCGCAAGCGAACGGAGAAAGTCATGGCCCAAGCCGCAGCCGTGGCGAAACCGCCCGCGCCGGCCCGGCGGCGCCGTGCCTCCGGCTCACTACGCAGGCTCCCGTACCTGCTGATCGCACCGGCCGCCCTGCTGATGCTGGGCTTCATCGCCTACCCGGTCCTCAGCGTCTTCTACTACAGCCTGCAGAACTACAACCCCACCAAGCCGTGGCGCAACGGCTTCGCGGGCCTCGCCAACTTCACCGGGATCTTCACCAGGGACCCGCAGTTCTGGGACACCCTGACCTTCAGCGTCAAGTGGGTCCTCGTCGAGGTCGGCCTGCAACTCCTGTTCGGTCTCGCGCTCGCGCTGATCGTCAACCAGACCTTCGCCGGGCGGGCGCTGGGACGCGCCCTGGTCTTCTCCCCGTGGGCCGTCTCCGGCGTGCTGACCTCCGCGATCTGGGTGCTGCTCTACAACTCCCAGACGGGCATCACCCGTTACCTCGCCGACGCCGGGATCGGCTCGTACGGCACCAGCTGGCTCTCGGACACCTCGACCGTCTTCCCCGCGGCGATCGTCGCCGACCTGTGGCGCGGCGTCCCCTTCTTCGCGATTCTCATCCTCGCCGACCTCCAGTCCGTCTCGAAGGACCTGTACGAGGCCGCCGAGGTCGACGGGGCGAGCCGCCTCCGGCAGTTCTGGCACATCACGCTGCCGCACCTGAAGGACGCGATCGTGCTGTCGACCCTGCTGCGCGCGGTGTGGGAGTTCAACAACGTCGACCTGCTCTACACGCTCACCGGCGGCGGACCCGCGGGAGAGACGACGACCCTCCCGCTCTACATCGCCAACACCAGCGTCGACGCCCACAACTTCGGCTACGCGTCCGCCCTGACCACGGTGGCGTTCGTGATCCTGCTCTTCTGCTCGCTCGTCTATCTGCGGCTGAGCAAGTTCGGAGGCGAGAAGTGATCACCGAGATCGCACCCGCGCCGGAGCGCGTGGCCGCCGCGCCCGCCCGGCCGAGGCGCAAGCGCCGCGCCTGGGACGAGGTCCCCCGGTGGCACATCTACCTCCCGCTCACCGTCTACCTGCTCTTCACGCTGGTCCCCTTCTACTGGATCCTGCTCTTCGCGCTCCGCCCGGCGGGCTCGACCTCGCTCGTGCCCTGGCCGATGACCTTCGACCACTTCGCGAAGGTCTGGAACGAGCGGGCCTTCGGCACCTACTTCCTCAACAGCGTGCAAGTCGGCCTCGCCACCCTGGTGATGACGACCCTGGTCGCGCTGGCCGGCGGCTACGCCCTCGCCCGGTTCGACTTCCGGATCAAGAAGGCGTTCCTGCTCGCCCTGCTCTGCACGCAGTTCGTGCCGGGCGCGCTGCTCCTGGTGCCGCTGTTCGAGATCTTCGCCCACCTGCGGCTGATCAACTCGCTCGGCAGCGTCGTCCTCGCCGAGACCGTCTTCCAGCTGCCGCTGTCGATGATCCTGATCAGCGGGTTCATCCGGAACGTGCCGTACTCCCTGGAGGAGGCCGCCTGGGTCGACGGCTGCAACCGGCTCGCGGCCTTCCGCATCGTCGTCCTGCCGCTGCTGCGGCCCGGGCTGATCGCCGTCGGCTCCTTCGCCTTCGTGCACGCCTGGAACCACTTCCTGTTCGCCCTGATGTTCCTCAGCGACCAGGGCAAGCAGACCATCCCCGTCGGCCTCAACACCCTGATGAGCGCCGACAGCGTCGACCTCGGCGCGCTCGCCGCCGGCGGCATCGTCGCGGCCGTACCCGTCGTGATCGTCTTCGCCTTCATCCAGAAGTGGCTGATCACCGGCTTCAGCGCGGGGGCGGTGAAGGGATGAGCACCCTACCCGTCGTGCTGGCGGGCGCCCGCGGTCACGGCCGCCGGCACCTGGACAACATCCGCCGGCTCCAGGACCAGGGCGTCGTACGCCTCGCCGGGATCTGCGAGCTGACCCCGCTGAGTGCCGACGAGATCCCCGAGGGCCTCGGCGCGCCCGAGCAGTCCGCCGACCTCGGTGCGCTCCTCGACTCCACCGGCGCCCGGATCGCCGTCGTCTGCACCCCGATCCCGACCCACGCCGACCTGGCGCTCACCGCCGCCCGCAGGGGCGTGCACCTTCTCCTGGAGAAGCCGCCCGCGCCCTCGTACGCCGAGTTCCGGCGGATCGCCGACGGCGTCGCCGCGGCGGGAGTGGCCTGCCAGATCGGCTTCCAGTCGCTGGGTTCGCGGGCCGTCCCCGCGATCCGCGGGCTGGTCGCCGAGGGCGCGGTCGGCGACGTGGTCGGCATCGGCGGAGCGGGCGCCTGGGCGCGGCCCGAGTCCTACTACCGGCGCGCCCCCTGGGCGGGCAGGCGCCGGCTGGACGGCGCGGACGTCGTCGACGGGGTGCTCACCAACCCCCTCGCGCACGCCGTCGCCACCGCTCTCGCGCTGAACGGCACCACGCGCGCAAAGGACGTCGACGGCATCGAGCTGGAGCTGCTGCGCGCCAACGACATCGAGTCCGACGACACCTCCTGCGTGCGCGTCACGACCACCCGGGGCGTCCAGGTCACCGTCGCCGCGACCCTGTGCGCCGAGGACCCCGGCGAGCCGTACGTCGTGGTGCACGGCACCAGCGGCCGGATCACCTTCTGGTACAAGCAGGACCGCGTCCTGCTCCAGCGCGCCGGCCACGGCCCCGAGGAGTACGAGTACGCCCGCACCGACCTGCTGGAGAACCTGGCCGGCCATCTCACCGACGGCGCCGGCCTGCTGGTCACGCCGGCCTCGACCGGCGCGTTCATGAGGGTCGTCGAAGCGATCCGGCAGGCGCCCGACCCGGTCCCGCTGCCGGACGGCGCCTGGCGCCTGATCCCCGGCGAGGGCCGCAGGACCGTCCCCGGCATCGACGGCCTCGTCGCCGCCTCGGCCGACACCCTCGCCCTCTACTCCGAACTCGGCGCCACCTGGGCGCTGCCGAAAGAGGTGAGCACCTGATGACGACCAACGACTCGCCCGTCCTGCGCGTCGCGGGCCGCCCGGTCGGCCGCTACGTCACCCGGCCCGAGCTGCCGGCCCGGCTCTCCCCGCGGCCGTATCTGCATCCGGTCACCACCCTGGCCGGCACGGCGGTCACCGAGCTGAGCCCCGCCGACCACCCCCACCACCTCGGCGTCGGTGTCGCCGTTCCCGACGTCGAGGGGCACAACTTCTGGGGCGGGCGCACCTTCGTCCGCGACCAGGGCCCGATCGAGCGGGACAACCACGGTGCCCAGCGCCACAGCTCCTTCCAGCTGCGCGACCCCGGCGGCTTCGTGGCGGAACTGCGCTGGGTGGCGGCGGGCACGGAGCTGCTGCGCGAGCGGCGTACGGTGGCGGCCGCCGAACTCACCGGCACCGCCTGGGCGCTGGACCTCACCTTCGCCCTGACCAACGTGGCCTCCGGACCGCTCTCCCTCGGCAGCCCGGCCACCAACGGGCGCCCCGGCGCGGCCTACGGCGGCTTCTTCTGGCGGGCCCGCACGGAGCGCGAGGCGCCCCGCGTCTTCACCGCGGACGACGAGGGCGAGGAGCGGGTGCACGGCTCCCGGTCCGACTGGCTCGCCCTCGCCGGCGCCACCTGGACCCTGGTCTTCGCCGGTGCGACGGACGCCACCCGGCGGGACCCGTGGTTCGTGCGCACCGCCGCATACCCGGGCGTGGGCTCGTCGCTGGCGTGCGCCGAGCGGCTGGCGATCGCGCCGGGCGACACCGTCGTACGGCGCGTGGTGACCGTGGTGGCCGACGGCCCGCTCAGCCGTGCCGAGGCGGCGGCGCTGGTCCGCAAGGCGGTGGGCCGGTGACGGCGTGCACCAGGTCCCGCACCCCGGTGGGCGCTGCCGAGCTCCCCACGACTTCGTCCGTCCGTCCGAAAGAAGGAGCCGACCAATGAAGAGCAGCATCCGCACAAGCAGGCGCGCGGCCCTGGCCGTCGCCGTGGGCTCCGTGCTCGCGCTGACCGCCACCGCCTGCGGCGACGACGGCAGCGGCAGCGCGGGGGACAAGGGCAACGAGGGCTCCGGCAAGGGCGAGATCACCTTCTGGGACAACAACGGCGGTGTCCGCACCGACATCTGGAAGCAGATCATCGCCGACTTCGAGAAGAAGAACCCGGACATCAAGGTCAACTACGTCGGCATTCCCGCCGCGAGCGCCCAGTCCAAGTACGACACGGCCATCCAGGGCGGCGGGCTGCCGGACGTCGGCGGCGTGGGCACCGCCATGCTCGCCGAGGTCGCGGTGCAGGGCGCGCTCGAACCGCTGGACGGCCGGCTGGCGAAGAGCCCGCTGAAGGGCAGGCTCAGCCAGAACCTGCTGGACAGCAGCAAGGCCGCGGGCGGCGGCGACCAGCTCTACCAGATCCCGACCTCGTCGAACAACGGCACCCTGTGGTACCGCACCGACCTGTTCGAGAAGGCTGGCCTGGACGCGCCGACGACGTGGGACACGTTCTACGCGGCCGCCGACAAGCTCACGGACAAGGGCAGGAACGAGTTCGGGTTCACCATTCGCGGCGGTGAGGGCTCGATCGCCCCGGCGCTGGACGCGGCGTACGGCCAGAGCGGGATCACGTCGTTCTGGAACGGTGACAGGACCACGGTCAACGACCCCAAGAACATTGCCGCGTTGGAGAAGTACGTCGCGCTCTACAAGAAGGACACGCCGTCCGCCGACGTCAACAACGACTTCACCAAGATGGTCGCCCAGTGGGACAGCGGCACCATCGGAATGCTCAGCCACAACCTGGGTTCGTACCAGGACCATCTGAAGGCGCTGGGCGCGCGGAAGTTCCGGGGGCTGCCGAACCCGGCGCAGGCCGACGGCACGCGCGTGCAGATCTCCAACCCGGTCGACGGGCTGAGCCTGTTCAAGTCCGGCAAGAACAAGGCGGCGGCCTGGAAGTTCATCGAGTTCGCCGTCTCCCGTGCGGAGAACTCCAAGTTCAACGAGTCCGCCGGGCAGATCCCCGCGAACACGGATGCCGCGGGCGACGAGTGGATCCAGAAGGCGGAGCCCACGAAGCTGGCCGCCGCCGCACTGAACGGTGACGGCACGAAGATCGTGCAGCTGCCGTACTACCTGCCGGACTGGAACACCATTTCCAAGGCCGACAACGAGCCGAACTTCCAGAAGGTGCTGCTCGGGAAGATGAGCGTGCGCGACTTCCTGGACCTGCTGGCCGACCAGCTGAACAAGGCGCAGGCGGACTGGAAGGCGAACCACTGAGGTTCTGGGCGGGTTCGGTCGGTGGGGGACTGCCGGCCGGCCGTGGCCGGTCGCGCAGTTCCCCGCGCCCTCCGACAGCCTGAAGGGAGCACGGTCATGTCACTCACCCGCAGACGGGCCGCTTCGGCCGCTCCCGCCGCCGTTCCTCGCGGCGGACGTGCCGGCGGCGGGAAGCCGAACCCGCGGGAAGCGGACCCTTCATGTCGCCGCTGGTGCCACCGCAGCCCGCGCCGCTCCCGCGAGGACCGGCACCGAGCAGGACAGCACGCACGTCGATCCGCCGGGCGCGGTCGCCGTGGCGCGGCTCGCGCCGCGGGACGTCGTCCGGCTGCACGACTCCATTCCCCCGTCCTGGATCACCTGGACCGAGGCGACCGGCACCCCGGTCGCGTAACCGAGGAGAGCCGCACCATGCGTACACAGATATGTCATGCACGCGTCATAACGGCGATCGTGGGCTGCACCGCCCTGGTGCTCGGCGTCACGGGAACGGCCGCCGCGCACCCCCGGCCCCACGACACCGCCCGGCAGGTGCTGGGCACGAACGACGGCTGGGGCTCCTACGGCACCGGCACCACCGGAGGCGCGGCCGCCGACGCCGCGCACGTCCACACCGTCACCGACTGGGAGGGCTTCAAGGCCGCCCTCGCCGACGGCGGCGACGCACCGAAGATCATCAAGATACGGGGCGTCATCGACGCGGACGGGCCGAGCTGCGACTCGTTCGCGGTGCCGGGGTACGACCTCGATGCCTACCTCGCGGCGTACGATCCCGCCGTCTGGGGGCGCGACAGGACCCTGGACGCCGAGCCCGACGACAGCCCCGAGGGGCTGCGCCGCGCCTCCGCCGTCCACCAGGACGCGTACATCAAGGCGAACGTCCCGGCCAACACCACCCTCATCGGTGTGGGCAGGAACGCCGGCTTCAAGGGCGCCAGCCTGCAGATCAAGGGCGTCGACAACGTCATCGTGCGCAACCTGACCTTCGAGAGCCCCCTCGACTGCTTCCCGCAGTGGGACCCGACCGACACCGCCGACGGCAACTGGAACTCCGAGTACGACAGCGCGGTGGTCCACGGCTCCACGCACGTGTGGATGGACCACGACACCTTCACCGACGGCGCCCATCCCGACAGCACGCTGCCGTCCTACTTCGGGCGGATCTACGAACAGCACGACGGCGAGCTGGACATCGTCAAGGGTGCCGACTACGTCACGGCCTCCTGGAACGTGTTCGCGGACCACGACAAGACCATCCTGATCGGCAACAGCGACAGCGCCGCCACGGCCGCCGTCGACCGCGGCCACCTCAAGGTCACCTTCCACCACAACCTGTTCTCCAACCTGGTGGAGCGGGCGCCGCGCGTGCGCTTCGGGCAGGTCGACTCCTACGACAACCACTTCGTGGCGAAGGACGGCTACGGCTACAGCTACGGCATCGGCATGGAGTCCCAACTCGTCGCGCAGCACAACGCGTTCACGCTGCCGGACGGGATCGGCGCCGGGCGGATCCTCAAGCGGTGGAAGGACTCGCCGCTGACCGCCGACGACAACTACGTCAACGGCGTGCCGACCGATCTGATCGCCGTCCACAACGCCGAGGTGCCCACGGAGGTCCTGCGCTCGGGCGCGGGCTGGACGCCCACCCTGCGCACGAGGATCGACCCGGTACGGGCCGTACCGCGCATCGTGGACCACGGCGCGGGCGCCGGCCGCCTGCACTGACGCCCCTGCCGGCCGGGGCGCACCGTGCCCCGGCCGCCCTCGTCACGCACCGCACCCCACCGCACCGCGAAGGAGCACCCGCATGCCCTCGACGCACCCCCGACTCCCCTTGTCCCGACGGGGTTTCCTCGTCGCGGGCGCCGGCGCGGCAGCCGCCTTCGGCTCCGCCGCCGGGCCCGCGCGGGCCGCCACCCGTCCGCGTCCCTTCGGCCGCTTCGGCTCCCCGGAGCGCCGCCTGACCCCCACGACCCTCTACGTCGACCCGCACGCGCGCGGCGACTTCACCGGCGTCCAGGCCGCCGTCACCGCGGCGGCCGGCAGCGGCTGGACACTGGTCCTCGCGCCCGGCACCTACCGGGAGACGGTCGCCTTCGACACCACCCGCACCGAGGCGACCTGGATCGGCGCCTCGGAGGACCCCCGCGACGTCGTGATCGTCTACGACCACGCGGCCGGCACCGCCCGGCCCGGCGGCGGAACCTACGGCACCACCGGATCGGCCACCACCACCGTGCGGGCGGACGGCTTCACCGCCCGCTGGATCACCTTCGCCAACGACTGGCTGCGCGCCGACCACCCCGGCACCGGCGGGACGCAGGCGGTGGCGATCAAGGTGCAGGGCGACCGCAGCGCCTTCCTCCACTGCCGCTTCGTCGGCCACCAGGACACCCTGTACGCCGACTCCATGGCGCTCGGCACCTTCGCCCGCCAGTACTACGCCCACTGCTACGTGGAGGGTGACGTCGACTTCGTCTTCGGGCGCGCGAGCGCGGTCTACGAGCGGTGCCACTTCCGCACCCTGAACCGCACCGACCTGGCCGCCGCCCCGTACGGCTTCGTCTTCGCGCCCTCCACGGCGGGCGCCGACCCGCACGGCTTTCTGGTGACCAGGAGCACCGTGAGCAGCGCGGCCCCGGACGCGGCCTACAAGCTGGCCCGCCCCTGGGTGCCCAGCTCCGACAGCACCGCCCGCCCGAGCCTCGTCGTCCGTGACACCCGCCTCGGTCCGGGCATCGACGCGACCGCTCCCTACGCCGACATGTCCGAGGCCCATCCCTGGCAGGACCAGCGCTTCGCGGAGTACCGCAACACCGGGCCCGGCGCGGTGATCCGGGCGCCGGAGAACCGGCCGCAGCTGACGGCCGAGGAGGCGGCCGCGCACACCCCGCGCACCTACCTCCGCGACTGGAAGCCGTATGAACACCCCTGAGCCGGCGGGGCGTGCTCCCGTGTCGGGGTCCGGGCGGGAACCCCGAGGCGTCGCCGTCACGACGACGAACTGAGGGGCGCTGAAACGGAATCCGACTTTCCGGGGCGCTTGACCCGTTTTTTACCCGGCATGAAGATATCGATCGGGCAACGGCCCTCGCGCCCGGCGGCGTGACGCGCGTAGAAACCTGTCATGCATAAGCCATTGCGTAGCGCGGCGATCGCCGCAGCGTGTGCTCTCACCGGCGCCGCCCTCTACGGCGCCGGTGCGGCCACGGCCGGACAGTCCACGGCCAACTCCACCCACGAGCCCTACAACATCGGGCTCCTGGTGAAGGACATCGACACCTACTACGGCACGGCGGCGGACGCCGACGGCGTGTACCAGGCGTCGCCGACCAGCCCGTACGCCAAGGACCTGGCGCGAATCGACGCCTCGGCCAGGGCGTACATCGACAAGGCGGCGCGCAAGGCCCGCCACCACCGCGAGAAGCCCGCGGTCGTCTTCGACATCGACGACACGCTGCTGCTCAGCCTCGACTACGAGAAGCGGTACAACTACACCTACAGCTCGGCCACGTGGGCCGCGTACGTGAACAAGGCGGACCGGCCGGAGGTCTTCGGCAGCCCCGAACTCGTGCGCTACGCCCAGAAGAAGGGCGTCGAGGTCTTCTACAACTCGGGCCTCGGCGAGGCGCAGCGCGCGGCCGCGGTGGAGAACCTGAAGAAGGTCGGCGCGGATGTCAACCTCGACGCCGGCCACATGTTCCTCAAGGACGCGGCCAACCCGCCGTCCTACCTGAGCTCGTGCGCCACCCCGGGCGCCTGGACCTGCACGACCGTGCAGTACAAGTCCGGCACCCGCAAGCACATCGAGCAGGACCTCGGGTACGAGATCATCGCCAACTTCGGCGACCAGTACTCGGACCTCGACGGCGGCTACGCGAACCAGAAGTACAAGCTGCCGAACCCGACGTACTTCGTCGGATGAGCCCGCGCCGGCGGTGGATCGGCACCGGCGCCGGCACGACGGGCTGAAGGGTACCCACCGCGGCGAACCACAGCCGGTCGACGAGCGACCCTCGCCCCCACGACCGCGAAGCGCCCCCGCCGGTCCGGCCGGCGGGGGCGCTCTGTCGCCGCTGCCGCGGAAACGGTCGCCGGTTCCGCCCTCCGCGTCCCCGTCACGCGGATGACATTCCGTAACACGGGGAAAACCTGAAACCTGTTCAAGGGGGGAACAATCCAGCCAGCATCCGCACACTGATCCATCCGGCCACGAGGAGCACCCGCCATGACCGACACCGAGACGACGGCCGACCGGCCAAGCGCCGCACCACCGGCGGCGAACGGCGTCGACCGGTATTTCAGGATCTCCGAGCGGGGATCCACCTTCGGCCGGGAGATACGCGGCGGCTTCGCCACGTTCTTCACGATGGCCTACATCCTTGTCCTGAATCCCATCATCCTGGGCAGCGCGAAGGACAAGTTCGGCCACACGCTCGACACCGGTCAGCTCGTCACCGCCACCGCCCTGGTGGCCTGCGTGATGACGGTGATCATGGGCGTCGGCGGCAATCTGCCGCTCGCCATCGCGGCCGGCCTCGGCCTCAACGCCGTCGTCGCCTTCCAGCTCGCCCCGATCATGAGCTGGCCCGACGCGATGGGCCTGGTCGTCCTCGAGGGCATCGTGATCTGCGTCCTGGTCGTCACCGGGTTGCGCAAAGCGATCATGGACGCCATCCCGCAGCAGCTCAAGCAGGCCATCGGGGTCGGCATCGGCCTGTTCATCGCCTTCATCGGCTTCGTCGACGCGGGCTTCGTCAGCCGTATCCCGGACGCCGCCGACACCACCGTGCCGGTGCAGCTCGGCGCCGTCGGGCGGCTCACCGGCTGGCCCGTGCTGGTCTTCTGCGTGGGCGTGCTGCTCACCATCGCGCTGCTGGCGCGCAAGGTGAAGGGCGCGATCCTGATCAGCATCGTGACCATGACGGTCGTCGCGATCGTCATCGACGCGATCGCGGACATCAAGAGCTGGGGCCTGACCACCCCGCACGTGCCCGACAAGATCGTCGCCACCCCCGACTTCGGGCTCATCGGTCACTTCAGCCTGTTCGGCGGCTTCGCGAAGGCCGGTGTCCTCACCGCGGTCCTGCTGGTGTTCACCCTGATCCTGTCGGACTTCTTCGACGCCATGGGCACCATCGTCGGCATCAGCGCCGAGGCCGGACTGCTCGACGACAAGGGGCAGGTGCCGGGCATCGGCCGCGTGCTGTTCATCGACGGCGCGGCGGCCGTGGCCGGCGGAATGGGCTCGGCCTCCTCCAACACCGCCTACATCGAGTCCGCGGCCGGCGTCGGCGAGGGCGCCCGCACCGGGTTCGCCAACCTGATCACGGGCGGCCTCTTCGGGCTGGCGCTCTTCCTCACCCCGCTGCTGACGATCGTCCCGCTGCAGGCCGCGGCGCCCGCACTGATCGCGGTCGGCTTCCTGATGATGACCCACGTCAAGCACATCGACTGGGACCGCTACGAGATCGCCATCCCGGCGTTCCTGACGATCGCCACGATGCCGTTCACCTACTCGATCACGGACGGCATCGGCGCCGGCTTCCTCGCCTACGTCGTCATCAAGTCGGTCCTCGGCAAGGCCAAGGAGGTGCACTGGCTGCTGTGGGGCGTGTCGGTGCTGTTCCTGGTGTACTTCGCGATCGACCCGGTGGAGCAGATCCTCGGCGTGAAGTAGGCGCCCGGGCCGCTCAGTTCTTCAGTGCCGCCTCCATCACGGCCTTGGCCACGGGGGCGGCCAGCCCGTTTCCGCTGACCTCCGAGCGGGCCGCGTCCGACTGCTCGACGACCACCGCCACGGCCACCTCCTTGCCGCCCGCCTCGCCGTAGGAGGTGAACCAGGCGTACGGCGTCTTGCTGTTGTTCTCGCCGTGCTGGGCCGTGCCGGTCTTGCCGCCCACGGTCACGCCCGGGATCTGCGCGTTGGTGCCCGTGCCGTCCTCCACGACCGTCCGCATCGCCGACTGCAGCTGCCCGGCGGTCGAGGCACTGACGATCCGCCGGGTGCTCGTGCTGTCGTCGTAGTTCTTCAGCACGTCGCCGCCGCTGTCGGTGATCCGCGAGACCATGTGCGGCGACACCAGCGTGCCGCCGTTGGCGAGGGCCGCGGAGACCATGGCCATCTGCAGCGGGGTCGCCGTGACGTCGTACTGGCCGATGCCGGTCAGGGCGGTGGAGGAGCGGTTCATGTCCGAGGGGTAGACGCTGGGGTAGGCGCGCACCGGCACGTCCTGCTCGCTGTCGTTGAAGCCGAACTTCTCCGCCATCGACCGCACCTTGTCCTGGCCGAGATCGACGGCCATCTTCGCGAAGACGTTGTTGCAGGAGTACTGCAGCGCGGTGCGGATCGAGGCGTCCTCGCAGGGTGCGCTCGGGTTCTCGTTGGACAGGTCGGTGGTGGTGCCGGGCAGGGTGTACGGGTCCGGGCTCTTCGTCCGCTGGTCGACCGTGGAGTACAGACCGTCCTCCAGCGCGGCGGCCGCGACGACCAGTTTGAACGTCGAGCCCGGCGGGAGCGGCTGGCGCAGCGCGCGGTTGGTCAGCGGCTTGTCCGGGTCGGCGTTGAGCTTCTTCCAGGCGCTGCCGGCGGTGTTGGCGTCGGTCAGCGTCGAGGGGTCGTACGAGGGGGTGGAGACCACCGCCAGGATCCTGCCGGTCTTCGGGTCGATCGCGACGGCCGCGCCCTTCTTGGTGCCGAGCGCGTCGTAGGCCGCCTTCTGCACGTCCGGGTCGATCGTCGTGATCACGTCGCCCGGGTCGGCGCGCTTGCCGGTGACCGTGTCCATCAGGGTGTTCAGGCGGGTGTCCGTGCCGTCGAGCAGGTCCTGGTAGATGCCTTCCAGCTGGGTCGGGGCGTAGGCCTGCGAGGCGTAGCCCGTCACCGCCGCGTACAGCGCGCCGTCCTGGTAGGTGCGCCGGTACTTCAGGTCGCCGTTCTTCGTCGGCGCCGAACCGGTCACCGACCGGCCGCCCACGATGATGTTCCCGAGCGGCTCCGCGTACGTCCTGATCGCGTTGCGCCGGTTGTCCTTGTCGTCCGCGAGGGCCTGGGCGTCGTAGAACTGCACCCACGTCGCCCTGATCAGCAGAGCGAACACGAGTACCAGTGTGAAGACGGAGGCCCGCCTGATCGTCTTGTTCATCCCGCACTGGATGACGAGCGAAACCGAGTGGATCGTTCCCTTCCGCCCCGGTTTCTCATCGTGTGCTCATGAAGCCGGCCATGTCGGCCGCGACCGCCGCCTCGCGGCGGGGTCGTCGGCGCCGGTCCACCCCCGCGCGCAGGACGTTCTACGCGGGGGAGTCGTTCTCGAACGTCGTCACGACGACGATCCACCCCTCCCGCACGACGGCCACCGATGCCCCGCAGCCCGTGACCCCCCGGCCGGCAGGGGGCGGGGGCCACTGCCGTGCGGGGGCGACGCGGACCACGGGGCCACCCCGGGGTACGGAGGCACGCGCGCGTCCTGCCCGGCGACGGTCCGGCTCCGCCGCCGGGGCAGCCGGAGGTCATCCGTCCAGCGTCAGCACCACTTCGTCGATCTCGGCGCCCCGCGCGTTCGCGAACCCCGACGCCTGCGCCGTGACCTTGAAGCCGCACTTCTCCAGCACGCGCCGCGACGCGGCGTTGTCCGCCGCCGCGCGCGCGTACAGCGGGCGTTCGGGCACCTCGGCCAGCAGTTCCCGCAGCGCGGCGGTGGCCACGCCGCGCCCCCAGTGGGCGCGGTCCACCCAGTACGTCACCTCACGCTCGCCCGGCTCCCCGTACACGCTCGCGCTGCCGACCACGTCCCCGTCGGCCAGGATCGCCCGTGCGACGGCGCCCGAGGAGCGGATCCGTTTCCACAGGGACTGGAAGGCGGCCCAGTCGGCCGGGTCCTCGGCCGTGAACGCGGCCATGTGGACCGCCTCGGGGTCGTTCATCTGCCGGAAGAAGACCGGCAGATCGCTGTCATGCACTGCGCGGAGTACGACGTCCATACGGTCAGAGCCTAGGGGGTGTCCGACGTCCCGGATCAGAGCCTGCGGGTTGCCAGGGTCAGCCGGTCGCGGGCGTCGAACAAGGCGTCCTTCACCATCTGTTCGTGCGCCGGAGTCAGCCGCGCCACTGGCACCGAGCAGCTGATCGCGTCCCGCGCCGGGGTGCGGTACGGGATCGCCACGCCGAAGCAGCGCAGCCCCAGCGTGTTCTCCTCGCGGTCCACCGCGAAGCCCTGCTCGCGGATCTGGTGGAGCTCCTCGATGAGCTTCTCCCGGTCCGTGATGGTGTTCTCGGTGAGGGCCGGCAGCGTCTCCGGGAGCAGCTTGCGCACCTGCTCGTCGGTGTACGTGCTCAGCAGCGCCTTGCCCAGCGAGGTGGAGTGCGCGGGCAGCCGGCGCCCCACCCGGGTGAACGGGCGCAGATAGTGCTGCGACTGGCGCGTGGCCAGGTACACGACGTTCGTGCCGTCCAGACGCGCCAGGTGGATCGTCTCCGTGGTGTCGTCCGAGAGCCGGTCCAGCGTCGGCCGCGCCGCCGCGACCACCTCGTCGCCGTCGATGTAGGAGGTGCCGACCAGCAGCGCGCGCACCCCGATGCCGTACCGCGTGCCCGTCGCGTCGGTCTCCACCCAGCCGAGCTCCACCAGGGTGCGCAGCAGCATGTACAGGCTGGACTTGGGGTACCCGACGGCCTCCTGGACCGAGGCGAGGGAGTGCATGCCGGGACGGCCGGCGAAGTACTCCAGCAATTCAACGGTCCGCACCGCGGACTTGACCTGCGCCCCGCCGCCTGTCTCGACTGCCGACATCGCCCTTGACCCCTTCGTTGGACGGGAAATAGTCTCCGACAGCATATTCATCATCAGAGACGGCGTTCAGCATATCGAACAACCCTGGTGGATGACCCAGCAATGCGTGGAGGGACCGCGGTGGCAGCAGCACCAGTCTGGAGTGTCGACCCCCGAACCGGGAAGCAGCGTGAGCAGGTTGCGGTGGAGGCCACAGCCCAGGAGGTGGACGCCGCCGTCCGTGCCGCGTACGGGAGCAGGGACGCCCTCGCCGACCGCGCCGTCCGCTCTGCCTTCCTGCGCACCGCCGCCGAGCAGCTGGAGGCGGCCAGGGACGGGCTGGTGGAGACCGCCGACGCGGAGAC
This sequence comes from Streptomyces sp. NPDC101225, assembly GCF_044767585.1. Lineage (NCBI taxonomy): Bacteria > Bacillati > Actinomycetota > Actinomycetes > Kitasatosporales > Streptomycetaceae > Streptomyces > Streptomyces sp. NPDC101225. Next base: position 95,473 of record NZ_JBIWOE010000028.1, on the reverse strand, counting down.
CGCGCTCGGCCCGGTCCGGCTCACCGGCGAACTCGCCCGCACCTGCTACCAGCTGAGGGCGTTCGCGGACATCGTCGACGAGGGCGCCTTCCTCGACGTCATCATCAACCACCCCGACGACACCGCGACCCCGCCGATCCCGGACCTGCGCCGCTACAAGGTGCCGCTGGGCGTCGTCGCCGTCTACTCCGCCTCCAACTTCCCCTTCGCCTTCTCCGTCGCCGGCGGCGACACCGCGAGCGCGCTGGGCGCGGGCTGCCCCGTCGTGGTCAAGGCCCACCCCGACCACCCGGCCCTGTCCGAGCTGGTCGCCAAGGTGCTGCGCAGGGCCGCCGCCGCGCACGGCATCCCCGCGGGCGTCGTCGGCCTGGTGCACGGCTTCGAGGCGGGCGTCGAGCTGGTCCGGCACCCGCTGGTGGCCGCCGCCGGCTTCACCGGTTCCGTGAAGGGCGGACGGGCGCTGTTCGACGCCGCCGCCGCGCGCCCGAACCCGATCCCCTTCCACGGCGAGCTGGGCTCGCTGAACCCCGTCGTGGTCACCGAGGCCGCCGCGGCCGAGCGCGCGGAGGCGATCGGCACCGGGCTCGCCGGGTCGATGACGCTGGGCGTCGGGCAGTTCTGCGTGAAGCCCGGCCTGGTGCTCGCGCCCGCCGGCGCGTCGGGCGACCGCCTGGTGAAGTCCCTGACGGACGCGGTCAGCGACACCGACGCGGGCGTCCTGCTGGACCGCCGTATGCGCGACAACTTCATCGCCGGGGTCGCCGAGCGCGCCGGGCTTCCGGACGTGGACTCCCCGGTGACCCCGGGCGCGGGCGGGGACCACACGGTGAGCGCGGGCTTCTTGACGGTGGCGGCCGACAAGCTGGCCGCCGAGGGCGCCTACGACCTGCTCCTGGAGGAGTGCTTCGGGCCGGTCACGGTGGTGGCCCGCTACGAGGACGAGGCGGAGGTGGGGTCCGTGCTGTCCCGGCTGCCCGGGAACCTCACGGCGACGGTCCACCTCTCGGCCGAGGAGGCGGCCGGCGAGGGCCGGGGCGCGGAGCTCCTCGCCGAGCTGACCCCGCTCGCGGGCCGGGTCCTCGTCAACGGCTGGCCGACCGGCGTCGCGGTCGCCCCCGCCCAGCACCACGGCGGCCCCTACCCGGCGACCACGTCGACGTCGACCTCCGTCGGCGGCACGGCGATCGAGCGCTGGATGCGGCCGGTGGTGTACCAGGGCGCGCCCGAGGCGATCCTTCCGCCGGAGCTGCGCGACGACAACCCGCTCGGCCTGCCGCGGCGCTACGACGGCCGCCTCGAGCGCTGAGGCGTGCTCCGAAACTGCGGCGACCGGCCCCGGAGCGGGCGCCCGACACCCCAGGACCGCACCGCCCGCTCCGAGGTGCCACACTCACGGGATGGACGTGGAACTCCCCGAACTGCCCTTCGCTCTGCGCACGTACGGCCCCGAGGGCAACTGGTCCTACGAGGACGGCATCCTCACCGGCTGGGCCGGTCCCCGGCAGGACCGCTTCGTACCGCCCACCGGTGAGGCCCTGGAGCCCGCCTCGGACGCGCCCCGGCTGCTCGGGGCGCCCGCGGGGGACTTCCAGCTGATCGCGCGGGTCACGGTGGGCTTCGCCGGGGCGTTCGACGCCGGTGTGCTCTACGTCCATGTCGGCGAGCGGGCCTGGGCCAAGCTCTGCCTGGAGTACTCCCCGGACGTGCCCACCGTCTGCACGGTGGTCACCCGGGGCCACTCCGACGACGCCAACTCCTTCACCGTGGAGGGCAGTTCGGTGTGGTTCCGGGTGAGCCGCACCGGCCGCGCCTTCGCCTTCCACGCCTCCCGCGACGGCCGCCGCTGGACCTTCGTGCGCCTGTTCACCCTCGGCACCGAGAAGGAGACCGGTGACGCCCTGGTCGGCTTCATGACCCAGTCCCCGATGGGCGAGGGCTGCGTGGTCACCTACGACCACCTGGAGTACCGGCCCACCTGGCCGAGCGATCTGCGGGACGGCAGTTGAGCGGTTGCCCGCCGTCGGCCCCGCGCGGCGGCCGGGCCTGTGTCCGGCAGTCACGCCCTACGCGGCCGCACGGCCCGGGAGGCGGGAGCTGAGGGCCGCCGTCACGGTGAGCAGGGCCGCGCCGATCAGCAGGCTCAGCCGCATTCCGGAGACGAAGTCGCCGGCCACCAGCCGCCCGAACACCGCGATTCCGAGGCCGCCCGAGACCTGGCGGGCCGCGTTGAGCAGGCCCGCGGCCACGCCCGCGCGTTCGGCGGGCACGGCGTCCATCATCGTGGCGGTCAGCGGCGGCACCGCCAGGGCGCAGCCCAGCGCGAGCGGGATCAGGAGCACGGCCACCAGCACCGGAGAGGTGCCGGCGTCGACGAGGAGGAGCACGAGCAGCGCGACCGCGGCCAGTGCCTGTCCCACCGTCATCGGCAGCCGGGCGCCGTGGCGCCCGGCGAGCTTGCCCGCCACCACGTTGGTCACCGCGATCAGGCCCGTCATCGGCAGGAAGAGCAGACCCGCGAAGAGCGGTGAGAGCCCCTGCACCCGCTGGAAGAAGAGCGAGAACACGAAGACCACGCTGTAGAAGGCGACGCTGACCGCGGCCCCCGCCGCGACCGTCACCGCCACGGTGCGCTCACGGAAGAGGGAGAGCGGCACGACCGGGTGCGGCCCGCGCGCCTCGATCCGCAGGAAGGCGGCCGCCGCGACGACCGCCAGGGCCGGCGCCGCCCACCCCGCGCGCCCGCCCTCGATCACCGCGAAGGTCAGCGCCGTCAGGCTCACCACCGCGGTCGCCTGACCGGGCAGGTCGAGCGGGGCCGGACGCCGCTCGGAGCGCGGGGCGCGCGCCGTCAGCAGCAGGATCGCCGCTCCCACCGGCACGTTCACGAAGAAGACCGCCCGCCAGTCCCAGGCGGTGGTGAGCAGCCCGCCCGCCACCGGCCCGAGCGCCACCGCACGGGCCCGCCGCCCCGGATCGGCGTACGCCTGCCGCACCAGCGCCAGCGACGCCGGCAGCACGACCGCCGCCGCGACGCCCTGCGCCACCCGCGCGCCGATCAGCGCCGGCAGCCCGGGCGCCAGCCCGCAGGCGACCGAGGCGAGCGTGAACACGGCCGTGCCGAGCGCGTACGCGCGGCTCGCCCCCGCGCGGTCCGAGAACGCCCCGGTGGACAGCATCAGGGCCGCGAACGGCAGCGTGTAGGCGTCCACCACCCACTGCAGCCCGGACATCCCGCCGTCGAGCGAGGCACCGATCGAGGGCAGTGCCACGTTCACCACGGAGGCGTCCAGGCAGATCAGCGCGAATCCGAGCAGGGCGGCGGTGAGGGTGACGGCGGGAGCAGGGCTCTTGGGCGCCGACTCGGGCTTGATGACGGGGAGTTGTCCGCTCCCGAGGGTCTGGTCGTTCGGCATGCCCCCATGCTGCGGATTCCCCGCGCCGTACAGTAGTGGCCTGAATGCCATGCACCCGGAGGTTCTGGCCATGCCCGCGCACCGCATCGCCGTCGTCGCGCCCTCGCCCGTCTCGATGTTCAACCTGGCCATCCCCGAGCTGCTCTTCGGCAAGGTCGAGGTGGACGGCGAGCCCGGCTACGAGATCGTCATCTGCGCCGCCGAGCCGGGTCCGGTGCCCACCTCCGGCGGGCTCGACCTGTACGTGCGGGACGGACTGGAGGCCGTGCGCGCGGCGGACACGGTCGTCGTCGCGGGCACCGGCGCACCCTACGAACCCGACCCGCGCATCGTGGCCGCCGTCCGCGAGGCGGACGCGGCCGGCAAGCGGATCGCCTCGCTGTGCACCGGCGCCTTCCAGCTCGCCGAGGCGGGCCTGCTGCACGGCCGCCGCGCCACCACCTACTGGGCGCACGCCGAGGAGCTGCGCCGCCGCTACCCGCAGGTCGACCTCCAGGGAGACGTCCTCTACGTGCAGGACGGCCCCTACGTCACCTCCTCCGGATACGCTGCCGGCATCGACCTGTGCCTGCACGTCATCCGCACCGACTACGGCGCCGCCGTCGCCAACGAGGTCGCCCGGCTCGCCCTCGTCGCCCCCGTGCGCCCCGGCGGCCAGACCCAGTTCACCCACACCCCGCTGCCGCCCGAGCGCGGCGTCGTCTGCGCCGACACCCGCGGCTGGGCCATGCGCCACCTCGACAGGCCGCTCACCCTCGCCGACCTGGCCCGGCACGCGGGCGTCTCGGTGCGCACCCTCACCCGCCGCTTCCACGCCGAGAGCGGGGTCAGCCCACTGCAGTGGCTGCTCCACCAGCGCATCGAGCGCGCCAAGGAGCTGCTGGAGACGACCACCCTGCCGATGGACCAGGTGGCCCGCGCCTGCGGCCTGGGCACCGCCGACTCACTGCGCGCCCACGTGGTCCGCCGCACCGGTCTGACGCCGAGCGCCTACCGCGCGCACTTCACCCGCCTGGGAACCGGGGCCGCCGGGGACACGTCCTCCGCTGCATGATCGAAGCGAACCGGACCGCCGGCCCCCTGCTGATCAGGACCGCCCTGCCGGCCGAGGCGAGGGCCGTCGCCGACCTGCACGGACGCGCCCGCGCCACCTACTACCCGGACGGCCCGCCGGACGACGGCCTGGACTGGCCGGAGCTGTGGGCGCAGGCCATCGCCCGCCCCGAGGGCCAGGTGCTGTGCGCGGTCCGCGAGGGCCGGATGGTCGCGGTCGCCTCCTTCCGCACCCCGGAGGGCGCCGGTGCCCGGACGGTCAAGCTGTTCCAGTTCCATGTCGACCCCGGCCACTGGCGCACCGGTGTCGGCACGGCGCTGCACACCGCGTGCGTCGAGCAGTGGCGGGCCGACGCCCGGCGCACCGCCGTCCTCGACGTGCACGCCGGCAACCGCCGCGCCCAGGCCTTCTACGCCCGCCTGGGCTGGGTCCCCGACCCCGAGAACCCGCCTGCCGAGGACGACCACCACCTCTTCCTGAGTTTCACGGTGCCGGGGGAATGACCGCCGCTGCTTGAACGTTCATGCAACGGGCGGAGGGTGTCTCCGTGTCCCTGCGAGCGGGAGTGAGCCAAGAGCATGAAGGTCGAGATCTGGTCGGACATCGCGTGTCCCTGGTGCTACGTGGGCAAGGCCCGCTTCGAGAGGGCGCTGGCCGCCTTCCCGCACCGCGACCGGGTCGAGGTCGTGCACCGGTCCTTCGAGCTGGACCCGGGCCGCGCCAAGGGCGACGTCCAGCCGGTGCTCACGATGCTCACCAGGAAGTACGGCATGAGCCAGGCGCAGGCGCAGGCCGGCGAGGAGAACCTGGGCGCGCAGGCCGCCGCCGAGGGGCTGGAGTACCGCACCCGCGACCGGGACCACGGCAACACCTTCGACATGCACCGCCTGCTGCACCTCGCCAAGGAGCGGGGCCGGCAGGACGAGCTGATCCAGACCCTCTACCGGGCGAACTTCGCGGAGGAGCGCTCCGTCTTCTCCGAGGGCGACGAGCGGCTCGTCGCCCTCGCCGTCGCGGCCGGCCTGGAGGCCGAGGACGCCCGCACGGTGCTCGCGGACCCCACCGCCTACGCCGAGGAGGTCCGCGCCGACGAGCGCGAGGCCGCCGAGCTCGGTGCGACGGGCGTGCCGTTCTTCGTCCTCGACCGCGCCTACGGCGTCTCCGGCGCCCAGCCCGCCGAGGTCTTCACCCAGGCGCTCACCCAGGCCTGGGGCGAGCGGTCCCCGCTCACGCCGGTCGGCGAGGACGGCGCTCAGGCGTGCGGGCCGGACGGGTGCGAGGTTCCGCGGCAGTGATCGCGCGACGCGTGGAAGAACCCCAGGTGACGCCCTATATATAAGCGTTGCTTGGCAAAACCACGTAGAAATCGGCAATGGACTATGGGTTCGCGGGGGACCACAGTGGATCCATGGACACCTTCGAGAGCCTCGTCCGCGCCGAGTTCGCCCCGAAGAACACCTATCTGAACACCGCGAGCACCGGGCTGCTGCCGGCCCGCACCGTGGCCGCCATGCGCACGGCCGTGGAGGCGGCCGCGGCCGGTGCCCCGACCGACATGTTCGCCGACGTCGAGGCGAGCCGCGCCTCGTTCGCACGGCTCGTCGGGGTGCCCGAGCGCCGGGTGGCGGCCGGCGCCTCGGTCGCCGTCTACAGCGGACTGATCGCCGCCTCCCTCCCGGCCGGCGCCGAAGTCCTCACCGCCGAGGGCGACTTCAGCTCGGTGGTCAACCCCTTCCACGTCCGCTCCGACCTCAAGGTGCGCAGCGTGCCGCTGGAGCGCGTCGCGGAGTCCGTGCGGCCCGGCACCGCGCTGGTCGCGGTCAGCGCCGTCCAGTCCGCCGACGGCCGCGTGGCCGACCTGGCCGCGATCAAGGAGGCGGCGCGGAGGCACGGGGCGCGTACGTACGTCGACGCGTCCCAGGCCGCAGGATGGCTGGACTTCGACGCGGACGCCCACGACTTCTCCGCCTCCGTCGCCTTCAAGTGGCTGGTCTGCCCGCGCGGCGTGGCCTTCCTCGTCGTCCCGGAGGACCTCGGCGGACTCACACCGCTGTTCGCCGGCTGGGTGGCGGGGGAGCACCCGTGGGACGCCTGCTACGGCCCCATCGACGAACTCGCCCACTCCGCACGGAGGTTCGACGAGAGCCCCGCCCTCTTCTCCTACGCGGGCGCCCGCCACTCCCTGGAACTGCTGGAGGAGGCGGGCCGGGACGCCGTGCGCGCCCACGACCTCGCCCTGGCCGACCGGTTCCGCGCCGGTCTCGCCTCCCTCGGCCGCGAGCCCGTCCCGTCCCCCGGCGCGCCGATCGTCTCCGTGCCCGGCCTCGGCCACCGCCAGGGCGATCTGAGCGGTGCGGGGGTGGAGGTCTCCAACCGCGCGGGCCGGCTGCGTGTCGCCTTCCACCTGTACAACACGGCCGCCGACGTCGACCGCCTGCTGGACGTCCTCTCCGCCTGAACCCCTGGCGCGGGCCGCGCCGCGCCGCCGGTGCACGCCGAACTCGCCCTGGACCCGGTCGAGTTCCGCCCCCCTGCCGGCGGTCGGGTCGGGCGTACGGGAGCGGTCGGGCACGTACGGGAGCGGGCGGCGTCACTGTCGTGGCCGTGAGCCAGTGACGCCGCCCGCTCCCGTACTGCCGGGTCCGGCTACTTCACCGGGGTGAAGTCCCGCGCCCCGATGAACTCGGGCCGCCGCACGGGAGCCGCGAACGGCTCGACCGCGGCGTTCTCCACGCTGTTGAACACGATGAAGACGTTGCTGCGCGGGAACGGCGTGATGTTGTCACCCGAGCCGTGCATGCAGTTGCAGTCGAACCACGTCGCCGAACCGGCCTTGCCGGTGAACAGCTTGATGCCGTAGTTGCTCGCCATGGCGGTCAGCGCCTCGTCCGAGGGCGTGCCCGCGTCCTGCATCTGCAGCGACTGCTTGTAGTTGTCCTTGGGCGTCTCGCCGGCGCAGCCCAGGAACGTCCTGTGCGACCCCGGCATGATCATGAGGCCACCGTTGGTGTCGTAGTTCTCGGTCAGCGCGATCGAGACGGACACCGTACGCATGTTGGGCAGGCCGTCCTCGGCGTGCCAGGTCTCGAAGTCCGAGTGCCAGTAGAAGCCGCTGGCCCCGAAACCGGGCTTGACGTTGATCCGCGACTGGTGGACGTAGACGTCCGAGCCGAGGATCTGCCGCGCCCGGCCGACGACCCGCTCGTCGCGCACCAGTTGCGCGAACACCTCGCTGATCTTGTGGACCTCGAAGACCGAGCGGATCTCCTTGGACTTCGGCTCGACGATCGAGCGCTCGTCCTCGCGGATCCGCGGGTCGGCGACCAGACGGTCCAGTTCCTGCCGGTACGTCGGGACCTCGTCCGGGGCGATCAGCTGGTCGATGGCGAGGAATCCGTCGCGCTCGAACGACTGGAGCTCGGCCGCCGCGATCGGGCCCGGGGTGTCCGGGGAACCCCAGACGACCGGGTCCTTGCGGGGTACGGACACCTCGGCGGGACCGCGGCTGGGATAGAGATCAGTGATGGTGGTCATGTGATGTCACACCTCCTCGGGCTCGGTGAGCAGTGGGTAGACGCCGTTCTCGTCGTGGTCCTCCCGTCCCGTCACGGGCGGGTTGAAGACACAGATGCAGTGGAAGTCCTCCTTGACCTTGAGCGTGTGCCGCTCGTGGCCGTCGAGGAGGTACATCGTGCCGGGCGTGATGTGGTACGTCTTCCCGGTCTCACGGTCGGTCAGCTCGGCGTCGCCCCGGGTGCAGACGACGGCCTCGATGTGATTCGCGTACCACATGTCGGTCTCGGTACCCGCGTACAGGATCGTCTCGTGGACCGAGAAGCCGACCCTTTCCTTGGCGAGGACGATCCTTTTGCTCTCCCAGGTGCCGGACGCGGACTTCACATGCCGGTCGGTGCCTTCGATCTCCTTGAACGAACGGACGATCACGGTGTTGCCTTGCCTCCTAGTTGATGCCCGGAACGGGGCTTTCTCGGTTGTTCAGGCGGTCTCGCGCACGGCGCGGGCGAGGATGCTGAGCCCCTCGTCCAGTTCGTCGGCCGTGACGGTGAGCGCCGGGAGGAGTTTGACGACCTCGCTCTCCGGGCCCGAGGTCTCGATGAGCAGCCCCAGCTCGAAGGCGCGCCGGGCGATCCGGCCCGCGCGCTCCTTGTCGTGGAACTCCATGCCCCAGACGAGACCGCGGCCGCGGTACTCCTTGACGGCGGCGGGGTTCTCCTCGGTGATGGCGGCGAAGGCCTGCTCGACCTGCTCGCCGCGGGCGCGGGTCTGCTTCTCCATCACGGACCCGTCCGCCCAGTACGCCTCCAGCGTGGCCGTGGCCGTGACGAAGGCGGGGTTGTTGCCGCGGAAGGTGCCGTTGTGCTCGCCCGGCTCCCAGACGTCCAGCTCGGGCTTGAACAGGCACAGCGACATCGGCAGTCCGTAGCCGCTGATGGACTTCGACACGGTGACGATGTCCGGCGTGATGCCGGCCTCCTCGAAGGAGAAGAAGGCACCGGTGCGGCCGCAGCCCATCTGGATGTCGTCGACGATGAGCAGCATGTCCTGGCGCTCGCACAGCTCGGACAGCGCGCGCAGCCACTCGGGGCGCGCGACGTTGATGCCGCCCTCGCCCTGCACGGTCTCGACGATCACGGCGGCGGGCTTGTTGAGCCCGGAGCCCTGGTCCTCCAGCAGCCGCTCGAACCACAGGAAGTCCTGGACCTGGCCGTCGAAGTAGTTGTCGAACGGCATGGGCGTGCCGTGCACCAGCGGGACGCCGGCGCCGGCCCGCTTGAAGGCGTTGCCGGTGACGGCGAGGGAGCCGAGCGACATGCCGTGGAAGGCGTTGGTGAAGGACACGATGGCCTCGCGGCCCTTCACCTTCCGGGCGAGCTTCAGCGCCGACTCGACGGCGTTGGTGCCCGTGGGGCCCGGGAACATGACTTTGTACGGCAGGTCGCGCGGCCGTAGCACCAGGTCCTGGAAGGTCTGCAGGAAGGACCGTTTGGCGGTGGTCGACATGTCGAGCCCGTGCGTGACGCCGTCCCGCTCCAGGTAGTCGATCAGCGCCCGTTTCAGGACGGGGTTGTTGTGCCCGTAGTTGAGTGAGCCGGCCCCGGCGAAGAAGTCCAGGTACGCATGGCCGTCCTCGTCGTACATGCGGCTGCCCAGCGCACGGTCGAAGACGGCGGGCCAGCCGCGGCAGTAGCTGCGCACCTCGGACTCGAGAGTCTCGAAGACGCTGAGGTCGGGCTGGGTGATGGTCACGACGATTCGCTCCTCGTTACGTGGGGGGTCGGCAGGGTCTGTGGGAAGTCCGCGTCGACTTCGCCGAGGTCTTCGGTGGCTTCGCGGGGAGTTCAGAGGGAGAGGGGGCCGATGCGGTACAGGACCTCGGGGTCGTGCGGTCCGTCGGGGAACAGGCCCTCCCCGAAGAGCACCTCGCGCTCCACCGCGGCGCCATGCCGCTCGGCGAACGAGGTGAACAGTCGCTCGGAGGCGGTGTTGCCGGGCGTGATGGTGGTCTCCAGGGCGGTGATCCGGTGCTCGCCGGAGCTGCGCGCCACCAGCCCGTCGAGGAGCGTGGCCGCGAGCCCGCGTCCCCGGTACGCCTCGTCCACCGCCACCTGCCAGACGAGCAGGGTGCGCGGGCGGTCCGGCCTTACGTATCCGGTCACGAAGCCGACCGCCTCGCCGCGCTCGTCGCGCGCCACGGCGGTGGTGCCGGCGAAGTCGCGGCACCACAGCAGATAGCTGTACGACGAGTTCAGGTCGAGCGTCTTCGAATCCCGGGCGATCCGCCACAGCGCGGCGCCGTCCGTCACCGACGGACGGTCTATTTGCAGTTCTGCTCGGTCTGCGTGTGCGGCAGTCATGTGAATTTAACTTACCGATGGAAAATGCAAAATGCATGGCGGAGTGGGGTTACACCTGGACATGCGATGTGTTATCACGCGGGCGCGAGATCCGGCGCGGCGGCGGGGCGATTGCGCCCATTTTGCGGGGTAAATAGGGGGCGAATCGGGCGCGCTGTGGAACGCGTCACAGAGGTCTAATCCTCACGACATCCGCCCGAAATGCACCCGTTGGTGATCGTAGAAATCTTTACGTTTAGGGCCGGGAAAAGCGGGCAGAAGAATACGGGAAGCTGCCCCCGGTAAAACTTCGAAAATAATAGCAGCTATAGCGTCGAATTCAGTCTCTGTTCTGCTCTGTTCTGCTCTGTTCTGCTGCCGGACACTGTGGACGAGATCCGGCGGCCCCTCCTCCGCCGGTACCGCGCCCGCCCGCGCCACCGCGCCCGCGCGGGCGGGTCGGGGAGAGACTTCGTAGGCCGTACGCTCCTGAGACCATGGGTTTGGTTTGAGGGACTCAAACTTCTCCTTATAATCGGAACCTACAGTTCCCTCACAGGAGGCCCCCCGTGCAGATCCTCTCCGGGCGCCGGACCCGCGTTCTGGCCGCCACCACCGCGACGGCCGGGCTGGTGCTCGTGGCCGCCTGCACGTCGAGCGGCAGCGGCGGCAGCGGGAGCAAGACGGCCGCCGGCGGGGTCGAACTCGTCAAGGCCGGACAGCTCACCACGTGCACGCACCTGCCCTACCCGCCCTTCCAGTCGGAGATCGACGGCACCGTGCAGGGCTTCGACGTGTCGATGATCGACCTCGTCGCCAAGGACCTGGGCGTCAAGCAGCAGATCCTCGACACGCCCTTCGAGAACTTCAAGACCGGTGCCTTCCTCAACTCCGGCGAGTGCGACCTGGCCGCGGCCGGCATGACGATCACCGCCGAGCGCAAGAAGAACGTCGACTTCTCCGTCCCGTACTTCGACGCCACCCAGGCCCTGATGGTGGCCAAGGACAGCGGCATCACCTCGCTCGCCGACGCGAAGGCCAAGAAGGTCAAGCTCGGCGCCCAGGCGCAGACCACCGGCGAGGACTACGCCAAGAAGCAGGGCTTCGACCCGGTCTCCTTCGAGTCCTCCGACGCGGTCCTCAACGGCCTGCGCACCGGCCAGGTCAAGGCCGTCGTCATCGACTACCCGGTGGTCCAGGGCTGGCTCAAGGACAAGGCCAACGCCGCCTACGAGGTCGCCGACAACATCAACACCGGTGAGCAGTACGGCTTCACGGTGAAGAAGGGCAACACCGAGCTCCTCGCCGCCGTGAACAAGGCGATCAAGGACGCCAAGGCTGACGGCACCTACAAGAAGCTGTACGAGAAGTGGATCGGCCCGTACGGCCCGTCCGCCGCCTCCCCTGCCGCATCCTGAACCCCATGACCGACACCGACGTACGACTCCAGCCGAGGAAGAAGGGCCTGACCCGACGGCAGCGGCGCAGCCTCTCGCGCGGCGCGCAGTACGTGGTCTTCGTCGCGGCCGTGATCGCCTTCGCGGTCTCGGCCGACTGGGGACGGCTCAAGAACCAGTTCGCGCAGGGTGGCATCGCCCGGCAGATGTTCCCCGACGTCATCACCCTGGCGCTGAAGAACACCGTGCTCTACACGCTGTCCGGCTTCGTAGTCGGACTGGCGCTCGGCATGCTGATCGCGCTGATGCGGCTGTCGTCGGTGGGGCCCTACCGCTGGCTGGCCGGCATCTACATCGAGATCTTCCGCGGCCTGCCCGCCCTGCTGATCTTCATCTTCATCGGGGTCGCGGTGCCATTGGCCTTCCCCGGCACGGAGATCGTCGGCGGCACCTACGGCAAGGTCGCGCTCGCGCTCGGCCTGGTCGCCGCCGCGTACATGGCCGAGACGATCCGCGCGGGCATCCAGGCGGTGCCCAAGGGCCAGCTGGAGGCGGCCCGTTCCCTGGGCTTCTCGCCCGCCCGCGCCATGGTCTCGATCATCATCCCGCAGGCGTTCCGCATCATCCTGCCGCCGCTGACCAACGAACTGGTCCTGCTCTTCAAGGACTCCTCGCTGGTGCTCTTCCTCGGCGTCACCCTGGAGGAGCGCGAACTGTCCAAGTACGGCCGGGACCTGGCCAGCACGACCGCCAACTCCACGCCGATCCTGGTCGCCGGCCTGTGCTACCTGCTGGTGACCATCCCGCTCGGTGTCGTCGTGCGCCGTATGGAGGCGAAGGCCCAGGAGGCCGTGAAATGAGCGAGAAGCCGCTCGCCGCGGGCCCGGAGATCGAGGTACGCGGCCTGCACAAGTCGTTCGGCGACAACGAGGTGCTGCGCGGCATCGACCTGGAGATCGGCCGGGGCGAGGTGGTGTGCGTCATCGGCCCGTCCGGCTCCGGCAAGTCGACGCTGCTGCGCTGCGTCAACCTCCTGGAGGAGCCGACCAAGGGGCAGGTGTTCGTCGGCGGCACCGAACTCACCGACCCGGACGTCGACATCGACGCCGTACGCCGCCGTATCGGCATGGTCTTCCAGCAGTTCAACCTCTTCCCGCACCTGACGGTGACCGAGAACCTCACGCTGCCGCAGCGCCGGGTGCTCCGGCGGGACAGGGCGACGGCCGCGCGGGTGGCCGCCGAGAACCTGGAGCGCGTCGGCCTGTCGGAGAAGGCGGACGCCTACCCGGCCTCGCTCTCCGGCGGCCAGCAGCAGCGCGTGGCGATCGCGCGCTCGCTGTCGATGGGGCCCGAGGTGATGCTCTTCGACGAGCCCACGTCGGCGCTCGACCCGGAGCTGGTGGGGGACGTGCTCGCCGTGATGCGCCGGCTCGCGCAGGAGGGCATGACGATGATGGTCGTGACCCACGAGATGACCTTCGCGCGCGAGGTCGCCGACCGGGTCGTCTTCATGGACGGCGGCGTGATCGTCGAGGACGGCGCCCCCGCCCGGGTCATCGGCGACCCGCGGCACGACCGCACCCGCCACTTCCTCTCCCGGCTCCTCGACCCGGCGATGGCGGAGGTCGAGGAGGGGACACCGGACCGGGTGGGCAAGGACGACTAGTCCATGGCCGGTCATTAGGGTGCAGGCATGAGTGATCGCGCGGTGCTGCACGTGAAGGGCCGGATCCTGGCCGGGCCCGACGACGTCCGGGACGAGCTGTGGGTGGTCGGCGGGCGGATCTCCTACGACCGCCCCGCGGGCGCCCGTGACGTCCGTGCCGTGGAGGGCTGGGCGCTGCCCGGCCTCGTCGACGCGCACTGCCACGTCGGTCTCGGCCCGCACGGCCCGGTCGAGCGGGACGTGGCCGAGAAGCAGGCGCTGACCGACCGGGACGCGGGTACCCTGCTCATCCGCGACGCCGGCTCGCCCTCGGACACCCGCTGGGTGGACGACCGCGAGGACCTGCCGGCGATCATCCGGGCCGGCCGGCACATCGCCCGCACCCGCCGCTACATCCGCGGCTACGCCTGGGAGATCGAGCCGGAGGACCTCGTCGCCCACGTCGCGCGGGAGGCCCGCCGCGGCGACGGCTGGGTGAAGCTGGTCGGCGACTGGATCGACCGCGAGGCCGGCGATCTGTCCCCCAGCTGGCCGCGCGACGCGGCCGCGGCGGCCATCGCCGAGGCCCACCGCCTGGGCGCCCGCGTCACCGCGCACTGCTTCGCCGAGAACTCGCTCGAGGACCTGGTCGAGGCGGGCATCGACTGCATCGAGCACGCCACCGGCCTCACCGACGAGCTGATCCCGCTGTTCGCCGAGCGCGGTGTGGCGATCGTCCCGACCCTGGTCAACATCGCGACCTTCCCGCAGCTCGCCGACGGCGGTGAGGCCAAGTTCCCGCGGTGGTCGGCCCATATGCGCCGGCTCCACGAGCGCCGCTACGACACCGTGCGGGGCGCCTACGACGCCGGCATCCCGGTGTACGCCGGCACCGACGCCGGCGGGCACCTCGCCCACGGGCTGATCGCCGGCGAGGTGGCGGAGCTGGTCACGGCCGGCATCCCGCCCGTCGAGGCGCTCTCGGCGGCGACCTGGGGCGCGCGGCGGTGGCTCGGCAGGCCGGGACTGGAGGAGGGGGCACCCGCCGACCTCGTGGTCTACGAGGACGATCCGCGGGCCGACGTGCGTGTGCTCGCCGTCCCCCGCCGGGTGGTGGTCAACGGGCGGCCCCTGGCGTAGCCGGCCGCCGGGTTGACGCGGTCCGCGCCGTCCGCGCGCCGGTGCGTCGGCCGTCGTACGCCCGCAGAGGGCGGTGCGGCGGTGAAGAAGTGGAACGCGTGTGCCGCACGATTCGAAAATGTTCACGGAGAACGCACGATGGGGTGAAGTGGCGCCGGAATGCCGCCGGTTCACTCCTGGTGCGTAATTCTTGGCGGGTCCCGAGCAAGTCTCCTCCGAGGGGTCCCCACCTTGAACGGCAAGAACTTCCGCCTGCCCGCACGCCGTCTCGCGACCGTCGCCGCGGCCACGGCCCTCGCCGCCGGTCCCGCGGTCCTGGCCGGCGCGGGCTCCGCGCACGCGACCGGTGACCAGGGTCACGCGAGCGCCGTGGTCCTGCGCACCGGGCTCGACGTGTCGCTGCTCAACAAGACCGTGAACGTCCCGCTCACCGTCTCGCTCAACCAGGTCGAGGCGCCGCGGAGCGCCGAGAAGACCGCGCTGTCGGCCACGCTGGACGGCGTCGACGGCGGCAAGCCCTTCAACGTGCTGGCCGCACAGGCGGCCTCGTCGAGGGCGACCGTCACCGCCGGCCGGGCCGAGGGCCGCACCAGCCTCGTGCACGCCGACATCCATGTCCCCGGTCTGCCGCTGCTGTCCCTCATCGAGATCGAGAAGGTCACCTCCGAGGCGACCTGCGCGGCCGGGAAGACGCCGGTCGCCACCTCGAACCTGCTCGGCTCGGTGAGCGTGCTGGGCAAGAAGGTCACCCTGACGACCGGTGGTACGACGGACGTCAAGGTGCCCGGCGTCGGCGAGGTCCGGCTCGACCTGTCGAAGCGGGAGACCACGTCCCGCACGGCGGCGGCCACCGCGCTCGAACTCAAGGTCTCCGTGAACCCGTTGAAGCTCAACGTGGCCGACGTCGAGGGCACGCTGACACTGGCGAAGGCGACCTGCGAGGCACCGGCGGCGCCCTCGCCGCGCTCGCCCTCGCCCTCCGCCCCCGCCGGTGACGTCGAGCCGCAGGGCGGCGAAGGGGCGGGCCTGGCCGAGACCGGCGGCAACTCCATGACGCCGTACATCGCGGGCGGCGCGCTCGCGCTGCTCGTGGCCGGCGGCGGCGCGGTGGCCCTGGCCCGCCGCGGCCGCGGCTGAACCGACGGTCGCGACCGGGGCGGCAGCTCGGCGAACACCCCTCGGCGCAGGGCGAGTTCAGTGGTGCGAGGCCAGCGTCAGGGCGCGGTCCAGGGCCTGCAGGAAGGAGTTGACCGTCGCCCGGTCCCGCACCGCCAGCCGCAGCCACGGCTCGCCCAGCCCGGGGAAGGTGTCGCCGCGCCGTACGGCGAAGCCCAGGTCGCGCAGATGCCGGCGTACCGCGCCCGCCCGGGGCAGGCGTACGAGGACGAAAGGGCCCTCGGCCGGTTCCACCAGACGCAGGCCGTCCGAGGCGAACTCGCTGAGGCCGGCGACGAGATGGGCGCGGTCCGCGGCGACGCGGTGGGCCGCGTGCCCCGCCTCGGCGAGGGCCCGCGGCTCCATGCAGGCCTCGGCGGCGGCCAGCGCGGGCGTGGACACCGGCCACAGGGGCTGGGCGCGCTCCAGCGCGGCGATCGTCTCCGGGCCGGCCAGGACGTAGCCGATCCGGAGTCCCGCCAGCCCCCAGGTCTTGGTGAGGCTGCGCAGGACCACCAGGCCCGGTACGTCCGTCCGCCCGGCGAGCGCCTCCCGCTCGCCGGGCACCGCGTCCATGAACGCCTCGTCGACGACCAACGTCCGCCCGGGACGGGCGAGTTCGGCGACGGCCTCGGCCGGGTGGAGGACGGAGGTCGGATTGGTCGGGTTGCCGATGACCACCAGGTCCGCGTCCTCGGGGACCGCCGCCGGGTCCAGGCGGAAGCCGTGCTCCTCGCGCAGCAGCACCCGGTCCACCGAGTGACCCGCGTCCCGCAGCGCCGCCTCCGGTTCCGTGAACTGGGGGTGCACCACGACCGGTCTGCGGACCTTCAGGGCCCGCGCCACGAGCACGAAGGCCTCCGCCGCGCCCGCCGTCAGCAGGACCCGCTCCACGGGCAGCCCGTGCCGCGCCGCCACGGCCGCCCGCGCGGCCCGCCCGTCCGGGTAGGCCGCGAGCGAGCCGAGCGCACCGGTGACGCGCTCACGCAGCCAGACCGGAGGCGTGCCGGTGCGGACGTTGACCGCCAGGTCGACGAGCGCCGAACCGGCGTCCCGCACCTCGGCGTCGCCGTGGTGGCGCAGATCGTGCTCGTGGTCAGTGTGCATGGGCGTGTCCGCCGTGGTGATGCCCGTGGTGGTGACCGTCGTCGTCCGGGTGGAAGTGCGGCTGCTGCGGCATCCCCACCTTGTCCTCGAAGCCCGGCAGCGCGATGCGGTACACGCAGGCGTCGCAGTTCATCCGCAGATCGCCCTTCACCGCCTCCTCGTAGCGCTCCATCACCAGGTCCAGCAGCTCCGGCTCCGGGCCGATGACGTCCGCGCAGCGCACCTCGGTCTCCGGGTGCGCGGCCGCCCAGTCCTCGGTCTGCCGCCGCACCCGGTCCGGCAGGATGCCGGTGAACAGGAAGTACGGCAGGACGACGACGCGCCGCGCGCCGAGCCTGGCGCACCGGTCCAGGCCGCCGGGCACGTCCGGCGCCGCGAGCGAGACGAAGGCCGTCTCCACGCCCGCGTAGCCGCGGCCCTCCCACAGCAGCCGCGCCGCCTTGTGCACCTCGGCGTTGGCGTCGGGGTCGGTGGAGCCCCGGCCGACCAGCAGCACGGTCACGTCGGCACGGTCCTCGCGCGCGCCGCCCAGGGCCTCGTCGAGGCGCCGCTCCAGGACGGAGAGGATCCGGGGGTGCGGGCCCAGCGGGCGCCCGTAGGTGTACGAGACCCCCGGGTGCCGCTCCTTCTCGCGGGACAGCGCCGCCGGGATGTCGCCCTTGGCGTGCCCGGCGGACACCAGCATCAGCGGCACGGCGGCGAACCGCCGCACCCCCTGGCGCACCAGCTCGGTCACCGCCTCGCCCAGCGGCGGCGGGGACAGCTCGATGAAGCCGCCCGCGACGGGCAGCTGGGGGTGGCGCTCTCCCAGCTGCCGTACGAAGGCGCGGAACGCCTCGGCTCCGGCGTCGTCCCGGGTGCCGTGGCCGGCGATGAGCAGGGCGGGCGCAGGGGTGGTCACGATGGCTCCTCGGAGTGTGCAACGGGGTGGTACAGCAGGGCGTTGAGCGCGGCGGCCGCCACGGCCGACCCGCCCTTCTCGGACACGTTGCTCACGGCGGGCAGCCCGCTCGCGCGCAAGGCGGCCTTGGACTCGACCGCGCCGACGAAGCCGACGGGCAGGCCGATGACGAGCGCCGGAGCGGCGTCCAGGGTGAGCAGCTCCTCCAGGGCGGTCGGCGCGTTGCCGATCACCCACAGGGCGCCCGGGCCGACCTGCTCGTGGGCCAGCCGTATCGCGTGGGCCGAGCGGGTCAGGCCCGGTCCGGCCACGGCGTCCGCCAGGCGGCAGACGGTCTCGCGCCGGGTGATGCCCGCGCCGACCATCTCCACGTCGACGACCACGGGCGCCCCGCCGTGCAGGGCGGTGTGGGCCGCCGCCAACTCGGCCTCGTCCAGGACGAGATCGTCCGCGTACGCGAGGTCGGCGGCGGAGTGGATCACCCGTTCCACCACCGCCCGCGTCAGGGGCGGGAAGCGCGAGGTGTCCAGGCGGGCGCGCAGCCGCCGGTACGACTCCTGCTCGATGGGGTGGACCACACGGTTCACTCGGCGCCCTCCTGCCAGCGGTAGCCGCGCGGCGTCACCATGCGCCCCGCGATCTCACGGGTCGCGGTGTTGCCGACGGTCACCACCGTCATCATGTCGACCGTCGCCGGGTCCAGGCAGGCCAGTGTCGTCAGGCGGCTGGATTCGTCCGGTCGCGAGGCGTTGCGTACGACACCGACGGGCGTGGCCGGCTCCCGGTGCCCGGCGAGGATGGCGAGCGCCTTCGGCAGCTGCCAGTCGCGTCCCCGGGAGCGGGGGTTGTAGAACGTGACCACGATGTCCGCCTCGGCCGCCGCGCGCACCCGCCGCTCGATGACCTCCCACGGGGTGTGCAGGTCGGAGAGGCTGATCGACACATGGTCGTGCCCGAGCGGCGCGCCCAGGATCGCCCCGGCCGCGAGCGCGGCGGTCACACCGGGCACGCCGACCACGTCGATGTCGTCGGAGGCCTCGGCGAGGGCGGGGGAGGCCATGGCGTACACGCCGGCGTCCCCGCTGCCGATCAGCGCGACGGCCCGGCCGCGCCGGGCCTCGGCCACCGCGGTCCGGGCCCGCTCCTCCTCGGCGCCGAGCCCCGACTCGAGGATCCGGGTGCCGGGCCGCAGCAGATCGCGGATCTGGTCGACGTACTGGTCCAGCCCCACCAGCACGGCGGCGCGCCGCAGTTCGGCCGTGGCGCGCGGGGTGAGCAGGTCACGGGCGCCGGGCCCGAGCCCGACCACCGCGAGCCGCCCGCGCGCCGGCCGCCGTACGACGGCACAGGTCGCCATCGCGGCACGCCCGTCCGCCCGTGCCGACTTCCTTTTGGGGACCAGGAGTTCACCGCCGCGGGCGAGCGCGGCGGCCTCGGCGACCGACGGGGTGCCCACGGCGCCGAGCGGGGCCTGGGACGGGTTGGGGACCTCGACCCGCGCCAACTCCTCGGCCGGGTAGGTCACAACGGGCACCCCGAGCCGCTCGGCCGCCGCCACGATCCCGGGCTCGTCGCGCTTGGCGTCCACGGTGGCGAGGGCGGCGACGCTGCGCGGGGACAGCCCCGCGTCCCGCAGCGCGTCCTCGACCAGCCCGGACACCTCCTGAGCCGGGGCGCCCCCGGAGGCGCCGACACCGACGACGAGGGACGGCGGGCGCAGCCACACCTCACCGTCGGCCGGGCCGCCCGCGCGGTCCGTCAGCCGGACGGTGCGGGTGCCCCGCGCGGCGAACGGCAGCGGCGGCAGCGGCCACGGCACCTCGGTCTCCAGCGCGACCGGCTCCCCGTCCAGCAGGGCCCGCGTCACCGCGGCGACGTCGCCCTCCACGGGCAGCCCCAGCGTGTCCAGGCCCGGGACGCCGACGGCGTCGGTCGCCGTGGTCACCACGGGCTCGGCCCCCAGCAGCGCGCCGACCCGCCCGGCCAGTTCGTTGGCACCGCCCCCGTGCCCGCCGACCAGCGACACGGCGAACCGCCCGCCCTCGTCGACGCACACCACACCGGGGTCGGACGCCTTGTCGCCCAGCAGCGGCGCCACCAGGCGTACGACGGCACCGGTGGCCAGGAAGCACACGAGCTGCTCGCACTCCGCGAACGCCGCCCGTACGGCGTCCCCGACGGGACCCTCGTACACGCGCGTGCGGTCCGGCCACGCCGCGGCCAGCCGGTCGCGCGCCACCGCCCCCGCCGCGGTGGCGGAAATGAGGCCGATCACAGGGCTACTCCTTCGTCAGCGGCGGCGTGCGGCCGCACGCCCCAGAGCAGGAAAACGGGATTGGCCGCCGCCAGCCGGGTCACGTCCCCCGGCAGCGGCGCGAGCCGGGACGACTGGAGCAGCACCCCGTCGCAGCCGAACCCGGAGCCGGTGAGCGCGGCGCGCACCGCGGGCACCCGGTCCAGCGCGGCCAGGGCGACCACGACCGTCCGCCGGGCCCGCCGGGCGCACTCGGCGACGATGCCGGGCAGCTCACGTCCGCCGCCTCCGACGAACACCGCGTCGGGCGCGTCGAGCGCGTACAGCGCGGCGGGCGCCTCGCCGTGCACCACGTGCACGTCGACGCCGTGCGCACCGGCGTTGGCGCGGATCCGCGCCGCCCCGTCCGCGGCCTTCTCGACCGCGCTCACGGCGGCGCCGAGCCGTGCGCACTCCACGGCGACGGAACCCGAGCCGGAGCCGACGTCCCAGACCAGGTCGCCGGGGCGCGGTCCGAGCCGGGCCAGCGCCAGGGCCCGTACCTCGAACTTGGTGATCATCGAGTCGCGGTGCGCGAAGCCGTCCTCGTCCAGTGCCCATCCGGGGGGCCGGGCGGCCCCCGCGAGCGTGCGCGCGGGACCCTGTGCCCGCGTCTCGTCCAGGCACAGCACGACACTCACCGCCCTGCCCCAGTCGCGGCCCGCGGCCTCGGCGGGGGAGACCCGCTCCAGGCGCTCCTCGGGGGAGCCCAGCGCGGAGGCGACGAACAGGACCCGGCCGGGCGCGGTGCGGGCGAGGGCGGCGCCCAGCTCCGCGGGACCGGCCCCGGGCCCGGTGAGCACGGCCGCCTTCGGGTGCGCGCGGCACACGTTGACGGCCGTCCGCGGATCCCGCCCGTGCGCGCTGACGACGACCGCGTCGTCCCAGGCCAGCCCCAGCCGCGCGAAGGCGGTGGCGACGGAGGAGACACCGGGCCGCACGTCCAGGCGCCGGGCGCCGAACCGCTCGGCCAGCGCCCGCACGATCCCGAAGAACCCCGGGTCCCCGGAGGCCAGCACGACCACGCGCCGGTCCTTGGCGACGTACTCCTCGATGGCGTCCAGGGCGGGTGCCAGCGGCCCGAGCACGATCCGCTCGGCGGCCGCGGGCAGCCGTACGGCGTCCAGATGCCGGCGCCCGCCCACCACCAGCTCGGCCTCCGCGACCACGTCGAGGGGGGCCGGCGCGCCCGTCCCGGTGCCGACGACCGTGATCACGTACTCGCCCCGCGCTCGCGCAGGGCCCGGCGGGCCTCCGGGTCGGCCTTGCGGTAGCCGTGGAAGTGGCCCGGGTGGTAGAGGTGCGAGCGGGTGCCCTCGGCGTCGAGTGCCGGTCCGACCAGGAAGAGCGTGTGCTTCCAGAGCCGGTGCTCCTTGACCGTCTCCTCCAGCGTCCCGACGGTGCACCGCACGACCAGTTCCTCGGGCCAGGTCGCCTGGTGGGCGACGACGACCGGCGTGGAGGTCGGATAGCCGCCCTCCAGCAGCTCCCGCACCAGCTGCCCGCTGCGGGCGGCCGACAGGAAGATCGCCATGGTGGTGCCGTGCCGGGCGAACTCGCGGACCTCCTCCCCGGGCGGCATCGGCGTCTTGCCGCCGCCGAGCCGGGTGAGGATCACGGACTGCGCGACCTCCGGAACGGTCAGCTCGCGCCGCGCGAGCGCGGCGACGGCGGAGAAGGCGGAGACACCGGGCACGACCTCGGTCCCGATGCCGATCCGCGCACACCGGTCGAGCTGCTCCTGGGTACCGCCCCAGAGCGCGGGATCGCCGGAGTGGATACGGGCGACCCGCAGGCCGTCCGCCCGGGCGCGCTCGTAGACGGCGACGACGTCCTCCAGCGCCATCGTCGCCGAGTCGAGGATCTCCGCGTCCTCGCGCGCGTGCTCGAGGACCTCGGCCTGCACCAGGCTCGCGGCCCAGATCACCACGTCGGCCTCGGCGATGGCGCGCGCGGCACGGAACGTCAGCAGGTCGGCGGCGCCGGGGCCGGCACCGACGAAGGTCACCTTGCCGGTGGGGGCATCGGCCATGAAAATCGGTCCTCTCTGGACAAAAGGTCTTACAAGGGGTTCCGGCGGGGCCGCACGATGTGCGCGAACGGCCGTTGATCGGATAACAAGGCCCCATGGCGGTCTTCGTCGCGCTCGGCGCGTTCCTGATGACGCTGGCCGGCGGCTGGACGGCACAGCGGGTGACCGACCGCCGCCATCTGGTCCTCGGGCTGGCCGGCGGACTGATGCTCGGTGTCGTCGGCCTGGATCTGCTGCCGGAGGCCCTGAAGGCGGCCGGCGGCGAGGTCTTCGGCGTTCCGGCGGCCCTGCTCCTGTTCGTGGCCGGCTTCCTGCTGGCCCACCTGGTGGAACGGCTGCTCGCCGCCCGCCAGGCCTCGCACGGCGGGGAGGAGAGCAGCGGCCGGGCCCCGGAGGTGGGTCTCACGGCGGCCGCGGCGATGGTCGGCCACAGCGCCATGGACGGAGTGGCGATCGGCGCGGCCTTCCAGGTCGGCGGCGGCATGGGCGCGGCGGTCGCGCTGGCGGTGGTCGCGCACGACTTCGCGGACGGCTTCAACACGTACACGATCACGAGCCTGTACGGAAACGCCCGCCGCAAGGCGCTGACCATGCTGTTCGCGGACGCGGTGGCGCCGGTCGCGGGCGCCGCCTCGACCGCGTTCGTCACCATCCCGGAGGGCCTGCTCGGCGGCTATCTCGGTCTCTTCGGCGGCGTACTGCTCTACCTCGCCGCGGCCGAGATCCTGCCCGAGGCGCACCACGAACACCCCGCCCGCTCGACGCTGCTGTTCACTGTCGCGGGCGTGCTGTTCATCTGGCTCGTGGTGGGCCTCGCCGGCTGAGGGCCCGCTGCGGGACGTCACAACTTGCCGCCCCGCCCGCCGTCGCGCCGCGCGGGCGCGATCAGCGTGGAGAGGTACGGCAGCGGGGCGCCGTCGAGCTCGGCGGCCGGCCGGATCGACTCGGCCGCCAGCCCGAGCGCGGAACCCCACACGGCGTCGTCGAGGCGCCCGGTCTCGCGCAGCGCCTCGGCGACCTCGGCGGCCTGCCGGCCGAACTTGTAGGCCACGACGGTGCCGGGCCCGGCCAGCGCGTCCTTCAGCACGGCCGCCCCGGCCGTGACGGGCACCAGGGTGAGCGGCTCGGTCCCCTCGGTGAGCACGGCCCCGGAGCGCGCCGCCAGATCCTGCATGGCGGTGATCCCGGGCACGGTCTCCACCACGCTCCCCGGCACCAGCGCGGCGATCGTGTGCGCGAGATAGGTGAAGGTCGAGTACACGTTGGGGTCGCCGATGGTGGCGAACGCGACGGTCCCGCGCTCCCGCAGCAGCTCGGCGACCCGCGCCCCGGCCGCGTCCCAGGCGGCCTCGCGCCGGGCGTGGTCGCTGCGCTCGTTGAGCGCGAACACCACGCGCACGACCTTCTCCCCGGGCACGTAGTGCAGCACGGTGGCCTCGGCCCGCCCGCGCTCACCGGTGTCCATCACCGGTACGACGACGACGCCGGCGTCCCGCAGGGCGTTGACCCCCTTGACGGTCACCAGCTCCGGATCGCCCGGGCCCACCCCGACTCCGATCAGCCTGCTGCTCATGACGTCCGGCACCTCTCCACGAACCGACGGGCGACACCGGGCTCGGACGCCCAGTGCGTGTGCAGATAACTCGCGTGCACGCCTTGTTGTACGAAGCCCTCGACGCGGCGTTCAGGAGCGCGCACCCCCCAGGCGGGAGCCGCCCCCGCCCCGGGTTCGACGACCGTCCGGTGGAACTCGTGCCCCCGCATCCGGGTCCCGGCGGCCGCCAGCGCACTGTCGCCGACGGCGACCGCGTCCCGGTACCCGAGCGTGAGCCGCGGCGACATGCGGGCGGTCGCGTCGATCACCCCGCACATGGGCAGCCCGTCCAGCTCCCGGCACAGGTACAGCAGCCCGGCGCACTCGGCGGCGACGGGAGCGCCGCTCTCCGCGAGGCTCGTGACGGCCTTGCGCAGGCTCTCGTTGGCGGACAGCTCGGCGGCGTACTCCTCGGGGAAACCGCCCCCGACGACCAGACCGCGCGTGCCGTCGGGCAGCCGCTCGTCACGGAGGGGGTCGAAGACGACGACCTCGGCACCGGCGGCGGCGAGCAGCTCGGTGTGCTCGGCGTAGGAGAAGGTGAACGCGCTTCCGCCGGCGACGGCCACCACCTCACCGCTCTTCGCGCCGGCCGGGGGCGGTTCCCACGGGGTGCACGACAACGCTCCCGCGCCGCGCGCCAGCGCCATCAGCTCCTCCAGATCGCACCCCTGCTCGACCTGCGCCGCCATCGCGGCCACCGCGGCCACGGCCGCCGACCGCCGTTCGGCCACCGGCACCAGCCCCAGGTGCCGTGAGGGCGTGTCCACCTGGGGAGCGCGCCGCAGCACACCGAGGACGGGCACGCCCGCCTGGTCCAACGCCTCCCGCAGCAACTCCTCGTGCCGGTCGGACGCCACCTTGTTCAGGATCACGCCGCCGACCCGCACCTGCGGGTCCCACGAGGCGAACCCGTGCACCAGCGCCGCCACCGACCGCGACTGCGAGGACGCGTCCACGACGAGCACGACGGGTGCCCGCAGCAGCTTGGCGACGTGGGCGGTGGAGGCCAGTTCGCCCTCCCCGGCCGCGCCGTCGAACAGCCCCATCACGCCCTCGACGACGGCGACGTCGCACCCGCGCGCCCCGTGCGCGAACAGCGGCCCGACCAGCTCCGGCCCGCACAGGTAGGCGTCGAGGTTGCGCCCGGTGCGCCCGGTGGCGAGTGCGTGGTACCCGGGGTCGATGTAGTCCGGCCCGACCTTGTGCGGGGAGACGGCGAGCCCCCGCGCGGCGAACGCGGCCATCAGCCCGGTGGCGACGGTGGTCTTGCCGCTGCCGGACGACGGCGCGGCGACGACCAGCCTGGGCACGGCACTCACCACTCGATGCCCCTCTGGCCCTTCTGGCCGGCGTCCATGGGGTGCCTGACCTTGGACATGTCGGTCACGAGGTCGGCGAAGCCGACGAGCTCCTCCGGCGCGTTCCGCCCGGTGATCACCACGTGCTGGGTCCCGGGCCGGTTCCGCAGCACCTCGACCACCTCGTCGGTGTCGACCCATCCCCAGTGCATCGGGTACGCGAACTCGTCGAGGACGTAGAGCCGGTACGTCTCGGCGGCGAGATCCCGCTTGACCTGCTCCCAGCCCTCCCGGGCCTTCTCCTCGTTGTCCGTCTGGGCGTCCCGCTGGACCCAGGACCAGCCCTCGCCCATCTTGTGCCAGTCGACCGTCCCGCCCTCCCCGGACGCCCCCAGCACCCGAAGCGCGTTCTCCTCGCCGACCTTCCACTTGGCCGACTTCACGAACTGGAACACCCCGATCGGCCACCCCTGGTTCCAGGCCCGCAACGCGAGCCCGAAGGCGGCGGTCGACTTGCCCTTCCCGATCCCGGTGTGCACGACCACGAGCGGACGGTTACGGCGCTGACGGGTCGTCAGCCCGTCGTCCGGCACGGCGCTCGGCTTCCCCTGCGGCATTACGCGGCCCTCCTCTGCACGTCCTTCACGAGCCCGGCGATCGAGTCCGCACGCAGCTCCTCCAGCGTCACGGCGGCGCCGCCGAGCTCGCCCGCGAGCTGCCCCGCGAGCCCGAGCCGCACGGGCCCCGACTCGCAGTCGACGACCACGGAGGCGACGCCCTCGGCCGCGAACAGCCGGGCCGCCCGCCCGGCGAGCACGACGGGCTCGGGCCCACCGGTGGCCCTCCCGTCGGTCACCACGACGACCAGCGCGCGCCGGGCGGGGTCCCTGAGCCGCTCCACCCGCAGCACGTCGTGCGCCTTGAGCAGCCCGGCCGCGAGCGGGGTGCGCCCGCCGGTCGGCAGCGACTCCAGCCGGGCGGCCGCGGTGTCCACGGAGGAGGTCGGGGGCAGTGCCACATCGGCGTCCGATCCCCGGAACGTCACCAGCCCCACCTTGTCCCGCCGCTGGTAGGCGTCCAGCAGCAACGACAGCACGGCGCCCTTCACGGCGCTCATCCGCTGCCGCGCCGCCATCGACCCGGAGGCGTCGACGACGAAGAGCACGAGGTTGCCCTCGCGCCCCTCGCGGGTCGCCTGCCGCAGATCGTCGCGCCGGACCACCAGCCCGCGACCGGAGCGTCCGCGCGCCCGCTGGTGCGGCGCGGCGGCCTGCACGGTCGCCGCCAGATGCAGCTTGGTGAGGGCGCCGCGGGGCCGCCGCGCCCCCGTCGTCCGCCCGTGCTCGGTCCGGGCCCGCGAACGCCGCCCCGCGGCGCCCTCCCCGATCCCGGGCACCCGCAGCACCTTGGTCCGGAAGGGCTCGGCGGCGCGCACGGCGGACCGTTCCCCGGCACCGGAGGGCTGCGGCGCGCCGTCCTCGCCGGACTCGGGACGGGCGCCGCCGTCATCGCCCCGCGGCCCCTCGTCCGGCGCCGGCTGCCCGCCGCCCCCGCCGGGACCGCCGTCCGGGCCCGGGTCGTCGTCCTGCGGCCCGGAGAACTCCTCCAGCGTCTCGTCCAGCTTGTCCTCGTCCAGGCCCGGCGCGTCGAAGGGGTTGCGGCGGCGCCGGTGCGGCAGCGCGAGCAGCGCCGCCTGCCGTACGTCCTCGGCGAGCACCTCGGTGCGCCCGGCCCAGGCCGCGAGCGCGGTGGCCGTACGGGCCATCACGATGTCGGCGCGCATGCCGTCCACCTCGAAGGCGGCGCAGGTCGCCGCGATCTGCCGCAGCGCCCCGTCACCGAGCCGCACCGACGGCAGCAGCTCCCGTGCCGCGACGATGCGGTGGCGTACGGCGGCCTCCTCGCCGGCCCAGCGGGCCGCGAAGCCGGCCGGATCGTCGTCGTAGGCGAGCCTGCGCCGTACGACCTCGACCCGCCGGTCCGGCTCCCGCGAGGCCGCGACCTCGACGGTCAGCCCGAACCGGTCGAGCAACTGCGGCCGCAGCTCGCCCTCTTCGGGGTTCATGGTGCCCACCAGCAGGAAGCGGGCGGCGTGCCGCACGGAGACACCCTCGCGCTCCACGTACGAGGCGCCCATCGCGGCGGCGTCCAGCAGCAGGTCGACCAGGTGGTCGTGGAGGAGGTTGACCTCGTCGACGTAGAGGACGCCGCGGTGCGCGTCGGCGAGCAGGCCCGGCTCGAAGGCCTTCACCCCCTCGGCCAGCGCCCGTTCGATGTCCAGGGCGCCGACCAGCCGGTCCTCCGAGGCGCCGACCGGCAGCTCGACCATCCGCGCCGGCCGGGTCTCGAACGCCCCCGGCTGGTGCGGGCCGTCCGGGCAGGCCGGGTCGGGGGCGGCCGGGTCGCAGGAGAAGCGGCACCCGGAGACCACGTCGAGGTGCGGCATCAGCGCCGAGAGCGCGCGCACGGCCGTCGACTTGGCGGTGCCCTTCTCGCCGCGCACCAGTACTCCGCCGACCGCCGGTGAGACGGCGTTCAGCAGCAGCGCGAGCCGCAGGTCGTCCTGGCCGACCACGGCCGTAAAGGGGAACGGGGTGGTCACTTCTCGCCCTCCAAGTCGCCTTCCAGCTCCAGATACGTGGCGCGCAGCCGCTGCAGCGTCTCCGCGTCCGGCTCGGCCCACAGCCCCCGGTCCGCGGCCTCCAGCAGCCGTTCGGTGATCCCGCGCAGCGCCCACGGGTTGGACTTCTTCATGAACTCCCGGTTCTCCGGGGCGAAGACGTACTCGGCGCTGAGCTTCTCGTACATCCAGTCGTCGACGACCCCCGCCGTCGCGTCGTACCCGAAGAGGTAGTCGACGGTCGCCGCCATCTCGAAGGCGCCCTTGTAGCCGTGCCGCCGCATCGCCGCCATCCAGCGCGGGTTGACCACACGCGCCCGGAAGACGCGGTGCGTCTCCTCGCCCAGCGTGCGGGTCTTCACCTGGTCGGGGGTGGCGGAGTCGCCGACGTACGCCTCGGGGCTCTCGCCGGTCAGATGGCGCACCATGGCGACCATGCCGCCGTGGTACTGGAAGTAGTCGTCGGCGTCGACGAGGTCGTGCTCGCGGGTGTCGACGTTCTTGGCGGCGACCGCGATCCGCCGGAACGCGGTCTCCATGTCCTCGCGCGCGGCCCGCCCGTCGAGCCCGCGCCCGTAGGCGTAACCGCCCCACACCGCGTACACCTCGGCGAGGTCGGCGTCGGAGCGCCAGTTGCGGGCGTCGATCAGGGGCAGCAGGCCGGCGCCGTACGCGCCCGGCTTGGAGCCGAAGATGCGGGCCGTCGCGCGCCGCCGGTCGCCGTGCCCGGCGGTGTCCCGGTCGGCGTGCGCCTTCACGAAGTTGCGCTCGGCGGGCTCGTCCAGCTCGGCCACCTGGCGCACCGCGTCGTCGATCAGCCCGACGACGTGCGGGAAGGCGTCCCGGAAGAAGCCGGAGATGCGGACCGTGACGTCGATGCGCGGGCGCCCGAGCTCCTCGAGCGGGACGATCTCGAAGCCGGTGACCCGGCGCGAGGCGTCGTCCCACACCGGCCGGCAGCCCAGCAGCGCCAGGACCTCGGCGATGTCGTCGCCCTGGGTGCGCATCGCGGACGTGCCCCAGACCGTCAGGCCGACGGACTTCGGGTACTCGCCCGTGTCCTGCAGATACCGCTGCACGAGCGAGTCGGCGAGCGACTGCCCGACCTCCCAACTCAGCCTGGACGGAATGGCCTTGGGATCCACCGAGTAGAAGTTGCGGCCGGTCGGCAGCACGTTGACCAGACCGCGGGTGGGGGAGCCGGACGGCCCGGCCGGGACGTAACCGCCGTCGAGCGCCTTGAGGATGTGGCCGATCTCGTCGGAGGTGCGGGCGAGCCGCGGGACGACCTCGGCGCACGCGAACTCCAGCACCGCGACGGCGTCCGGGAGTTCGGTGCCCAGCACCTCACGCACGAGCGGGCCGCTCTCGGCGACCGCCCAGCCGCGCTCCTCCATGCCCTCGGCGAACCGCCGGCACAGCTGCTCCAGCAGGTCGATCGCGTCGGCGGCCGACCGGGAGGGCCCCTCCACGAGATCCGTGAGCTCCGCCGGCACCTTCACCGGTGCGCCCGGCTCGGCCAGCAACTCCTTCTCCACCAGCCCGAAATGGGCGGCCAGCGAGGCCCTGAGCCCCGGCAGCGCGTTCGCCTGCCCGCCCCACACCTGCGAGGAGCGCAGCACGGCGAGCACGAGGTTCACCCGCGGCTCGCCGACCGGGCCGCCGCCCAGGATGTGCAGGCCGTCGCGGATCTGCACGTCCTTGATCTCGCACAGATAGCCGTCGATGTGCATGACGAACTCATCGAAGTCGCCGTCGTCCGGCTGCTCGTCCACGTGCAGGTCGTGGTGGAGCTCGGCCGCCTTGACCAGGGTCCAGATCTGCGCGCGCACCGCCGGGGCCTTCGCCGGGTCCAGGTCGGAGACGAGCGCGTACTCGTCGAGCAGCTGCTCCAGCTTGGCCAGGTCGCCGTAGGTGTCGGCGCGCGCCATCGGCGGCACGAGGTGGTCGACGACCGTGGCGTGCCCGCGCCGCTTGGCCTGGGTGCCCTCACCGGGGTCGTTGACGATGAAGGGGTAGACCAGGGGCAGTTCGCCGAGCACGGCGTCCGGCGCGCAGCCGCGGCCGAGCCCGAGTCCCTTGCCGGGCAGCCACTCCATCGTGCCGTGCTTGCCCATGTGGACGACGGCGTCGGCCCCGAAACCGTTCTCCAGCCAGCGGTAGGCCGCCAGGTAGTGGTGCGACGGCGGCATGTCCGGGTCGTGGTAGATCGCGATCGGGTTCTCGCCGAAGCCGCGCGGCGGCTGGATCATCACCACGACGTTCCCGAACTGCAGGGAGGCGAGCACGATGTCGTCGCCGTCGACGTACAGCGAGCCCGGCGGCTCGCCCCACGCCTCGGTCATCGCGTCTTTCAGACCGGGGTCGAGCTGTTCGAACCAGGCGCGGTAGTCGGCGAGCGGCACGCGCGCGGGCGCCGCCGCGAGCTGGTCCTCGGTCAGCCACTCGACGTCGTGCCCGCCCGCCTCGATGAGCCGGTGGATCAACTCGTCGCCGTTGTCGGGGTATTCGCTCACCCCGTATCCGGCGTCCCTCAGCGCGTCCAGGACGCGCACCGCCGACGCGGGCGTGTCCAGGCCGACCGCGTTGCCGACCCGGGAGTGCTTGGTGGGGTACGCCGTGAAGACGAGCGCCAGCTTCTTCCCGGCGTTCGGCGTGTGCCTCAGCCGCGCGTGCCGTACCGCGATTCCGGCGACCCGCGCGGCCCGCTCCGGGTCGGCCACGTACACGGGCACGTCGTCGGGGCCCGGCTCCTTGAAGGAGAACGGGACGGTGACGAGCCGCCCGTCGAACTCCGGGATCGCGACCTGCATCGCCGCGTCCATGGGGGACAGGGCGGCGTCGGACGCGTCCCAGGCCGCCCGCGAGGACGTCAGGCAGAGCCCCTGCAGCACCGGGACGTCGAGGTCGGCGAGCGCCCCGACGTCCCACGCCTCCTCGTCGCCGCCCGCCGACGCCTGCGAGGCGTGGGTGCCGCCCGCGGCCAGGACGGTGGCGACCAGCGCGTCGGCCTTCGCCAGCAGCCCGTACAGGCCCGCGTCGGCGCCGCGCAGCGAACCGCAGTACACGGGAAGGGCGTTGGCGCCGCGCGCCTCGATCGCGTCGCACAGGACGTCCACGAAGGCGGTGTTGCCGCTCAGCTCGTGCGCCCGGTAGAAGAGCACGCCGACGGTCGGCCGTCCCTCCACGAGCGCCCGCCCGCCGTGGACGCCGTACTCGGGCATCTTCTGCGGCTCGACGAACCCCTCGCCGGTGAGCAGCACCGTGTCGGACAGGAACCGGGCGAGTTCGGTGAGGTTGGCGGGCCCGCCCTCGACGAGGTATTTCAGCGCCTCCGCCACCACGCCCGCGGGCACGGACGACTCGGCCATCAACTCCGCGTCCGGTACCGCCTCCCCGCCCAGCAGCACGGTCGGCACGCCGGACGCCCTGAGCGCGGCGAGCCCGTCCTCCCAGGCCCGCTTCCCGCCGAGCAGCCGTACGACGGCGATGTCGGCGCCCGCGAGGAGAGCGGGCAGCTCCCCGGCCACGTCCAGCCGGGTGGGGTTGCCGATCCGGTACGAGGCACCGGACGCGGCCCGCGCGGCCAGCAGATCCGTGTCGGCGGTCGACAACAACAACACTGTGCTCATGCGGGTGCTCCCGGTGGGATGAAGGGCAGTCCTTGCGGCGCGCCGGACTCGATGAGCCGCCACAGCGCGTCCGTGTCCGCGTGCTGTTCGATCAGGTCGCCGAGCCGGTCGAGCTGCTCCTCGCGCAGCGCGGCGAACGAGGTGTCGGGGGCCGGCACGAACCGGCGGCCCGCGGCGGCCGCCACCTCCCGCAGGAAGGCCCGCCGGAACCCGTCCGACTCCAGCGAGCCGTGCCAGTGCGTGCCCCAGGTCCGGCCGACCCGGCAGCCGTCGAGGAAGGCCTCGCCGCCGCTGATCGAGGCGACCCCGTGATGGATCTCGTACCCCTCGACCGGTTCGCCGAGGGCCCGCCCGGCCGGACGGGTCAGGGTCTTCTCGCGGGCGAACCGCACCCGCACGGGCAGGACCCCGAGCCCCGGGACCGCACCGGCCCGTGACTCGACCTCGTCCTCGATGTGCTCGCCGAGGATCTGGAAGCCGCCGCAGATGCCGAGGACCGGGCGCCCCTCCGCGGCCCTGGCGACCAGGGCGTCGGCGAGCCGGCGCTCCCTGAGCCACTCCAGCGCGCGGACCGTTCCCCTCGTGCCCGGGAGGACGACGAGATCCGCGTCGGCCAGTTCCTCCGGCCGGTCCACGAACCGCACCACGACGCCGGGTTCGGCCGCCAGCGCGTCCACGTCGGTGAAGTTGGACATGAGCGGGACCGCGCACACGGCCACCCGCAGCACGTCCGCGCCGACCGGGGCAGCGGTGTGCGACTCCCGGACGGTCCCGCGCAGCGAGACGCGCAGTCCGTCCTCCTCGTCGATCCCGAGCCCGTGCCGGAAGGGCAGCACGCCGTACGTCCGCCGTCCGGTGAGCCCGTGCAGCATGCCGAGCCCGGGCTCCAGCAGACTCACGTCGCCCCGGAACTTGTTGACGAGGAACCCGGCGACGAGTTCCTGGTCCTCGCGCGAGAGCAGCGCGACGGTCCCGAAGAAGGACGCGAAGACGCCGCCGCGGTCGATGTCGCCGACGACGAGCACGGGGAGCCGCGCGTTGCGCGCGATCCCCATGTTCACGATGTCGGTCCGCCGCAGATTGATTTCGGCGGGGCTGCCGGCCCCCTCGCAGATCACCGCGTCATACGTGCCCCGCAACTCGGCGAGGCAGTCGAGCACGGTCCCGAGCAGCTCCCGCTGCCGCCCGCCGTGATAGCCGCGCGCGCTCAGCTCGCCGACGGGCTTGCCCATCAGCACGACCTGGCTGCTGCGCTCCCCGCCGGGTTTGAGGAGCACGGGGTTCATGAGCGCGGTCGGCTCGACCCGGCACGCCTGCGCCTGCATCGCCTGCGCCCGCCCGATCTCGGCGCCCTCGCGCGTCACGAACGAGTTCAGCGACATGTTCTGCGCCTTGAAGGGCGCGACCTTGACGCCCTGCCGCACCAGCCAGCGGCAGATCCCGGCGGTCACCACGCTCTTGCCGGCGTCGGAGGTGGTACCGGCCACGAGAAGCCCGCCACCGCTCATGAGGTCCGTCCCTTCACCACGAGGCGTGCGGCGGCACTGACGCCGAGGGCGAGCAGGGCGACACGCCTGGAGAGCCGTACCGCCCGCTCGATGTCGCGGACCTCGGCCAAGCGGCCTTCCCGGTTCAGGACCGGCCGGTGCTCGACCCGTCCCCCGTACGACAACGTCCCGCCGAGCCGCACGCCCAGGGCGCCCGCGAAGGACGCCTCGACGGGCCCGGCGTTGGGGCTCGGATGCCGGCCGGCGTCGGCACGCCAGGCGCGTACCGCCCCGCGGGGGTCGCTTCCGGCGGCCGTCGCCAGCAGGGCGGTCAGCCGGGCCCCCGGCCACCCGGCGACGTCGTCCAGCCGGGCGGAGGCCCAGCCGTAGCGCCGGTACCTGGCCGACTTGTGCCCGACCATGGCGTCAAGGGTGTTGACGGCCCGGAACCCGAGCAGCCCCGGCACTCCGCCGACGGCGCCCCACACCAGCGCCCCCACCACCGCGTCGGAGGTGTTCTCCGCGACGGACTCGACGACGGCCCGGGCGATCCCGTCGGCGTCGAGCGCCTGGGGGTCCCGCCCGCACAGATGCGGCAGCCGCGCCCGCGCGGCCTCCACGTCCCCGGACTCCAGGGCCCGTCCGACGGCCCGGGCCTCGCGGGCGAGCGAAGTCCCGCCCACCACGGCCCAGGTGGCGGCCGCGGTCAGTGCGAGGGAGGCGGCACGGGAGGGACGCAGCCGGGACTCCGCCACCGCGCCGAGCGCGACCGCGCCTCCGGCGCACACGGCGGTGTGCAGCGCGCCCCACCCGCGGTGGTCCCGCCACAGCACCTTCTCCACGGCAGCCGCGGCGCGTCCGAAGACGGCGACCGGATGCCCGCGGCGCGGATCGCCGAGGAGCTGGTCGCCGAGGAGTCCGGCGGCGGCGCCGTACGCGAAGACGCGACCGGCACGCATCGCGCTCAGCCGGCCGCGGGGACGGGCAGACGTCGGGCGTCGGGTCTCAACAGGCAGCCGCGCATGGCGATATGTCCTCACTCAGGGTGTCCACGCCCTGGTTCGACGAGACCGGCGGTGGGAGTTCCTGGCTCCCGGGGCTACCTACCCCGGTGACAGTGGCGGGACCGCGCCGGACTCGCACCGGCTTCCTCCCTTGCCGCCGTAAATGGCTCCGGCAGTCCACCACGCGCCCGAACGGCAGTCAACTTGCCGTTGACCTGCGGCGGGGGAGTGTGCTGAGGCCCACACGCGGGAGGTCACGGGTGTCACGCACACGCGTGGTGCCGGGACGGATCACCGGCCCGCCACCACGCGTGCGTCGGTCTTCGGCCCGGGCCTCAGCCCTTCGCCGTGATCAGATGGATGCCGTACGCCACCGCCGCCGCGCACGCCGCGAAGCACACGTACGCGCCGGTGACCGCGAGGGTGGCCGAGTTGCCCTGGGCCGTGGCGCGTTCGCGGCGGGACAGGCCCATGATGCCGAGGGTGAACAGGACGACGAGGCCCACGGTGACCGCGAGGCTGACGCCGAAGACGGAGCCCAGAGCTGCCCAGTCGATCTTCATGCTGCTTCTCTTCCTTCGTACCGGGTGCGCCGGCTCAGACGGTCGCGGCCGGCGGGGTCGCCGCCGCCGGGTCGGTGGCGGGGGCCGGGGCCGCGATCGTGGACGTGAGCTCCTCGGCCGCCGCGCCGGTCGGGGGCGGGGTGACGGCGGCGATGGCCGTGGTGACCACACCGGCCGGCTCGTCGACGTCGTTGACGTTCGCGGCGTTGACGACCTGGCGGCGGGAGAGCACCCAGATCCCGGCGCTCGCGGCGACCAGGAAGACGGCGATGGCGGCCGTGCCCCCGTCGCCGAGCTCGGTCACCTTCTCGGCGCCCGCGCCGACGAGCGCGGCGGCCGGCAGGGTCAGCACCCAGGCGAGGGACATCCGGCCCGCGGTGGACCACCGCACCACGCCGCCCTTGCGGCCCAGGCCCGCGCCCATCACCGAGCCGGTGACGGCGTGCGTGGTGGAGAGCGAGAAGCCGAGGTGGGAGGAGGCCAGGAGGACGGTCGCCGCGCTGGTCTGGGCGGCGAAGCCCTGCTGCGGCTGAAGGTCGGTCAGGCCCTTGCCCATCGTGCGGATGATGCGCCAGCCGCCGATGTAGGTACCGAGCGCCATGGCGAGGCCCGCGGAGAGGATGACCCAGGTGGGAGGGTTGGAGCCCGGGGCGAGGGTGCCCCCGGTGATCAGGGCGAGGGTGACGATGCCCATGGTCTTCTGGGCGTCGCCGGTGCCATGGGCGAGCGAGACCAGGGCGGCGGAGGCGATCTGGCCGACGCGGTAGCCCTTCCTGGCGGCCCGGGTGTCGGCGTTGCCGCGGCCGGCGGTGTAGGTGAACCGGGCGGCGACCGCGGCGGCGATGCCCGCGACCAGCGGGGCGGCGACCGCCGGGATGATCACCTTGGTGACGAGCACGCCGGAGTGGACGGCGCCGGTGCCCGCGGTGGCGACCGCGGCGCCGATCAGACCGCCCATCAGGGCGTGCGAGGAACTGGAGGGGAGCCCCACCAGCCACGTCACGAGGTTCCAGAGGATCGCGCCGACCAGCGCCGCGAAGATGACCTCGGGACGGATGCCGGCCTCGTCGACGAGGCCCTTGGAGATCGTGTTGGCGACCTCCACCGACAGAAAGGCGCCGACAAGGTTGAGCACGGCGGACATGGCCACCGCGACCTTGGGCTTGAGCGCGCCGGTCGAGATGGTCGTGGCCATCGCGTTGGCGGTGTCGTGGAAACCGTTCGTGAAATCAAACGCGAGTGCGGTCACGACCACAATCGCGAGGATCAGCGAGAAGTTTTCCATTTACCCAGGCAATCGTTCGAAGTCATCGGTCGGTTGACCGTAGGAAACCTGAGTGAACGGAAGATGAACTGAGCAGGGCTTCGAGGTGACCTGATGAGGGGGTCGCCGCTCCGACCCGGCGCGGCGGCCCCCTGATCCCCTGCGCCCCTTGGTCAGTGGCCCCTGGCGAACTTCTTCAGCTGGGCCTGGGAGCCGTTGAAGAGATTCTGGTCACCCGGCAGGCTGCCCTTGCTGCCGTACTGCCAGAAGGTCCAGTACGACCACCCGGCGGGCAGCGAGCCCGAGGCCGCGGGGTTGCGGCCGGCCAGCCACAGCGCATGGTCCGGGGCGAACGCGCGACTGCGCCCGGTGCAGGTGTTCCACCAGCGGGCGGTCGTGTAGATCACCGGCCGGCGCCCGGTGCGCCGCTTCACCTCGTCGCTGAACGCGTGCAGCCAGTGGACCATGCCCGCCTTGCTCAGGCCGTAGCAGCGGTGCCTGGCGCTGTAGGGGTTGTATTCGATGTCGAGCGCCGGCGGCAGGGTCCGGCCGTCCGCGCGCCACTGCCCGCCGTGGCGGACGAAGTACGCCGCCTGGGCCGTGCCCGAGGACCGGTCCGGCAGCGCGAAGTGATAGGCCCCGCGGATGATGCCCGCGTCGCGGGCGCCGTTGTACTGCCGGGTGAAGTACGGGTTGCGGTACGTGGTGGACTCGGTCGCCTTGACGTAGACGAATCTGGCCCCCTTGGCCTTCGCCCGCGACCAGTCGACGTTCTTCTGGTGCGAGGAGATGTCGTGCCCCTTCGGCAGGCCGGCCGCCGAGGCCGGAAGCCCGGCGAGGGCGCTGCTTCCGACGGCGAGAGCCGCCACGGAGACCGCGACGGCGCGGCCGCGGCGGCGGAACGCCCGGTGATCACGAGCCATGTTTCCCCCCGGAATGGCGACGTGCACGGCGGTTCGACGGGAGGCTACTGGTCGCTCGTCGCCGGTGCGGTGAGCTCCGGCCAAGCATGGCGAGAGAGTGATTTGTCGTCATATGTGATCTTTCGGAGGCTCGGCCTCCGTCCTGAAGTGCCCCCGGTCCGACCGCGTGTCGGCCCGCGCCTGGCAGGATCGCGGCATGGCTGAGCAGCGGCGGGACCGGCGGGACGGACGGGGTGCCCGGGAGGGCGGACAGGATGGGCCGGAGGGGTGGCGGAGGGATGTGCTCCCCGAGGAGGCGCGCGCCTGGGAGGCCCTCGTGGCCACGGCCCGCCGCACCGTGTCCGAGGGGCTGGTCGTCGGCACCTCCGGCAACGTCTCGGTGCGCGTCGGCGAGACCGTGCTGGTCACGCCGTCGGGCGTGCCCTACGACCGGCTCACGGCCGAGGACGTGACCGGCGTCGGCCTCGACGGCCGGCAGGTGCTCGGCACCCTGGTCCCGACCAGTGAGCTGCCCATGCATCTCGCCGTCTTCCGCACCACCGAGGCCCGCGCCGTCGTCCACACGCACGCCGTGCACGCGACGGCCGTCTCCACCCTCGTCCCCGAGCTGCCGACGATCCACTACATGACCGCCGCCCTCGGCGGCCCCGTCCGAGTCGCCCCGTATGCGACCTATGGCAGCGACGAGTTGGCCGAGAACATGCTCCGCGCGCTGGCCGGCCGCACCGGATGCCTCCTGGGCAACCACGGCACGATCACCTACGGCGCCACCCTGGACCAGGCCTACGACCGCACCGCGCAGCTGGAGTGGATGTGCCGGCTGTGGCTCACGGCGTCGTCCGTGCCGGGCCTGTCGCCGTCCCTGCTCTCCGGCGGGCAGCTGGCGGAGGTGGCCGAGAAACTGCGGGGGTACGGGCAGCGCGGGTGACGCCGCGCGGTCACCGCACCAGGGGGAGCGGACCACGCGG
The DNA here is from genome assembly GCF_044767585.1 of Streptomyces sp. NPDC101225. NCBI lineage: Bacteria > Bacillati > Actinomycetota > Actinomycetes > Kitasatosporales > Streptomycetaceae > Streptomyces > Streptomyces sp. NPDC101225. Next base: position 58,125 of record NZ_JBIWOE010000028.1, on the reverse strand, counting down.
TCACCGGGAGCCCGCGTCACCCCGTGCCGTCCTCCCGCTGGCCCGTCCCCGGGTCCGCCGGGACACTGGAGGGGTGCGCACAGTCAAAGCGACGGCCGCGGCCGTCACCGTAGCCCTGGCGGCCGGCGCGGCGAGCGTGGCGGCGGGCCGGTTCGCGAGCGACGCAGCGCTCAAGGCGCCCCCGGGCAGACCGCTGCCCACCGAGCCCCGGCTCACCGTGCACGCCACGGCCGCGGGCCAGATCGCCCTCACCCGCGACCTGGCCGCCCTGCGCCCCGGCGTCTACGGCCTCGCCGGCGACGGCACGCACGCGGTCGTCGGCGAGGTGCTCGACAGCACCACGCACTCCGCCGACTCCGTCGTGCGGCGCCTGGAGCGGGTCACGCGGGGCACGCTGCAGGCGGGCGACAAGGTGCGGCTGACCCCGGCCGTGCACGTCGGCGATCCCCGCTCCGCCCTCGGCCTCGACCACCGCGACGTCGAGATCCTCGGCGAACTGGGCGCCCTGCCCGCCTGGTTCGTGCCCGGCGTGCGCGACACCTGGGTGATCACGGTGCACGGCCTGGGAGCCACCCGCGAACACCCCATGAACGTCATGGAGTTCCTGCACCGCCAGCGCTTCCCGGTGCTCGACCTCGCCTACCGCGGCGACCGCGGCGCACCCCGCTCCCCGGACGGCCTGAACCACCTGGGCGAGACGGAGTGGCGCGACGTGGACGCGGCGGTCCGGTACGCCGTGGACCACGGCGCCCGGCAGGTGGTCCTGCACGGCTGGTCCACCGGTGCCACCATGGCGCTGCGCGCCACCGTGCGCTCCGCGCTGCGCGAGCGGATCACGGGGCTGGTCCTCGACTCCCCGGTCCTCAGCTGGCCGACGACGCTGCGCGCCCTCGCCTCGGCCCGGCGCACCCCGGGCGCCCTGCTGCCGCTCGCCGTACGGGCCGCCCAGGGGCGCACGGGGCTGGAGCGCGACGGCGCCGCCGAGGCCGAGCGGCTCACCGTACCGACGATGATCTTCCACGGCCCGGACGACACCCTGGCCCCCTGGGACCACTCGCGCCGGTTCGCGAACGCCCGCCCCGACCTGATCGCCCTGCACACCGTCGCGCAGGCCCAGCACGGCGCGATGTGGAACGCCGGTCCGCAGGCCTACGAGGAGCAGCTGCGCCGCTTCCTCACCCCGCTCATGTGACCCGCCGCCCGGCCGCGCCCGCGGGGCCGGCGAAGGCGCACCGGTACGGTCGGCGCGGTTCCGTTTAAGGCCGTACGACTGGCCTGTTCCCGGCCCCGAGGTGCCCGCCGGGCCCCGTGCGTTGGCCAGTCCCGTCGCCCGCCGTCACATTCCGTTTGGGTTTTCGGACCGTCAACCGGAAGACTGCACCCGTGACGTCCCGTATCCCGCGCGACTCCAGGCTTCGACTCGTCCGCCCGCGACCCCTGGCCGCCGCCCCCACAGCAGTGAACCAACGGCGCCCACGCCGCCCCGCGCCCCGCCCTCCGGAGGGCACACCGGCACCCGTGGAGCTGGCCAGAATGGCGCGCTCCGGACTGGCCGCCGCGGCCCGCGTCGCCCGCTGGGCCGACGCCGCGCTCGGCCCGGGCGGCGACGGCGCCACGGCGGACGGCAAGGCCACCCTCTCCGACGAGACCGCCGAACGCGCCTCGGCGGAACTGGGCCTGAGCCCGGCTCAGGTCCGCGCGGACTGGGACACCGCCCGCCTCGCCGGCCTCATCGAGGTGCACGGCGACCGCGCCCGCCCCGGCTGGCGGCTGCGCGCCTGGAACCGCGACGACAGCGCCGTGCTGCGCGGCTGGGTCGCCCTCTTCGACGCCTGGTCGCTCGCCCACCCCGAGCCCGCGGAGCACGAGCCCGCCGCAGTCGCCGAGGTCGTCTCGGCCATGCCCCAGGTGCTCTCCTTCCTCCAGCTGTCCGCCGGGCCCGTCCCGGTCGACCAGCTCCTCGACCTCCTGGAGCAGCGGGTCACCGAACTGCGCACCGAGCGCTGCGAGATCCCCTACGGCCCGCAGCCGGAGCCCGTACGGCAGCCCGCGGACACCCCGCTCGCCCCCCTCCTCGACTGGTCCCTGCACGCCCTCGCCGCCGTGGGCGCGCTGACCTACGACGCCGCGCACGCCACGCTCACCCCGCTCGGCAACTGGGCGGTCTGGGTCAAGCTGGAGCAGATCTGCGTCGCCGCGCAGAGCCCCGCCGGGAACATCGAGCAGGCGGCCGAGGACATGCTGCGCGGCTGCGCCCAGCTGCGTCCCAACGCCGCCCGCGCCGAGTACCGCGCCTGGCTCGCCGCCCGGCCGGTGGGCAGCGCCGTCACCGAGCTCATCGACGCGGCGCGCGGCGACGACGCCCTGCTGCGCGGCCTCGCCTTCGAGGCGCTGCGCGTGGTCGGCGCCCCCGCCGAGACCGACGTCAGCGCCGTCGTCGAGGAGCCCGCGCTGCGGCCGTACGCGCTGCTGTGGCTGGCCGAGCACGACGGGGTGGACCCCGAGGACGCCCACGAGGTGCTCACCCGCGAGGAGGCCACCTGGCTGTGGGTCGACACCGCTGCCGCCGTCGCCGACCACGGCGAGGCCCCGATGCTCGTGCGGCATCTGGAGTCGGCCGTGCAGGCGACCGTCCCCTCGCTGCTGGACGAGGTGCGCGCCGTCGGCCACCCGCGCACCGTGCAGGTCCTGGTCGCGCTCGCCGCGGCGCACCCCGACCCCGCCCTGGCGAAGGCCGTGCGCCGCGCCGCCTTCCAGGTGCACACCGGCGGCTGAGCCGGCAGGCGCACGCGCGCCCGGGCGTGCCCTTCGTCACGCCCGGGCGGCCGAACGCACGGACCCGGAAAAACTGGTTGCATCGCCCCGTTAGACTTGGCCCATGGCCATTCTCCTCGCGCATTAGACGGCGGGAACGTCCTCAGCCGCCCACACCCGCCACCCCTGTCTGCCCTGGAGCCTGTCCGTGATCTCCGCCTCCGGTATCGAGCTGCGCGCCGGCGCCCGCGTCCTCATCGAGTCCGCCACCTTCCGTGTCGCCAAGGGCGACCGCATCGGCCTGGTCGGCCGCAACGGCGCGGGCAAGACCACCCTCACCAAGTGCCTGGCCGGCGAGGGCATCCCGGCCGCCGGCCAGATCACCCGCTCCGGCGAGGTCGGCTACCTCCCGCAGGACCCGCGCACCGGGGACCTCGACGTCCTCGCCCGCGACCGCGTCCTGTCCGCGCGCGGCCTGGACGTCCTGATCCGCAAGATGCGCGAGAACGAGCAGCGCATCGCGAACGGCAAGGGCAGCACCCGCGAGAAGGCCCTCAAGCAGTACGAGCGCCAGGAGACGGAGTTCCTCACCAAGGGCGGGTACGCCGCCGAGGCCGAGGCCGCCACCATCGCCGCCGCGCTCAACCTGCCCGACCGGGTGCTCGGCCAGCCGCTGCACACCCTCTCCGGCGGTCAGCGCCGCCGTATCGAACTGGCCCGCATCCTCTTCTCGGACGCGGACACGCTGCTGCTCGACGAGCCCACCAACCACCTCGACGCGGACTCGATCATCTGGCTGCGGGACTACCTGAAGACGTACCGCGGCGGCTTCATCGTGATCTCCCACGACGTCGACCTGGTCGAGACGGTCGTGAACAAGGTGTTCTACCTGGACGCCAACCGCGCCCAGATCGACATCTACAACATGGGCTGGAAGCTCTACCAGCAGCAGCGCGAGGCCGACGAGAAGCGCCGCCGGCGCGAGCGGGCCAACGCCGAGAAGAAGGCCGCCGCACTGCATTCGCAGGCCGACAAGATGCGCGCCAAGGCCACCAAGACCGTCGCCGCGCAGAACATGGCGCGCCGCGCCGACAAGCTGCTCGCCGGTCTGGAGGCCGTCCGCCAGTCGGACAAGGTCGCCAAGCTGCGCTTCCCGGAGCCCGCGCCCTGCGGCAAGACCCCGCTGATGGCCGAGGGCCTGTCGAAGTCGTACGGCTCGCTGGAGATCTTCACCGACGTCGACCTGGCCATCGACAAGGGGTCGCGCGTCGTCATCCTCGGCCTCAACGGCGCGGGAAAGACGACCCTGTTGAGGCTCCTCGCGGGCGTCGAGCAGCCGGACACCGGCGCGGTCGTCCCCGGCCACGGCCTCAAGCTCGGCTACTACGCGCAGGAGCACGAGACCCTGGACCCCGACCGCACGGTCCTGGAGAACATGCGCTCGTCCGCCCCCGACATGGACCTCGTCGAGGTCCGCAAGGTCCTCGGCTCGTTCCTGTTCTCCGGCGACGACGTCGACAAGCCGGCCGGGGTCCTCTCCGGCGGCGAGAAGACCCGGCTGGCGCTCGCGACCCTCGTCGTCTCCGCCGCGAACGTCCTGCTGCTCGACGAGCCCACCAACAACCTCGACCCGGCCAGCCGTGAGGAGATCCTCGGTGCCCTGCGCACGTACCGGGGCGCGGTCGTTCTCGTCACCCACGACGAGGGTGCCGTCGAGGCGCTGCAGCCGGAGCGGATCATTCTGCTTCCGGACGGTGTCGAGGACCTGTGGGGCTCGGACTACGCGGATCTCGTCGCCCTGGCTTGATCGAAAGCGTGATCCACAGCGTATGGATCATTCGGCCCACAGGTGATCCATCATCTGTGTGAGATCTCCTCGTACCGAGGTGTGTCCTACAACGAATACGCGGCCGGGCCCTTTGTCCGCGAGGGCCTCGCCGGCGTACGCCGCTGACCTGCCACTTCGCGGAACAACCCGTTCGGCGGTACGAACGGCGCCGCGTGGAATTCCGGATTCCTCTTGTGGGGATGCGCTCCTGTCGTCACATCCCTGTCTCGCGGACCTTGCCGAATGGGTGGCCATGAAGCCCCGGAGGGGTGATCATGAGGAGACCAGAGCGCACTTCCCATGAGGAGGCACGGGTGGCCGAGACTCTGAAGAAGGGCAGCCGGGTTACCGGCGCCGCGCGCGACAAGCTCGCGGCAGACCTGAAGAAGAAGTACGACTCCGGTGCGAGCATTCGGGCACTGGCCGAGGAAACCGGCCGCTCGTATGGCTTCGTACACCGGATGCTCAGCGAATCGGGCGTCACGCTCCGTGGGCGTGGCGGGGCTACGCGGGGAAAGAAGGCCGCAGGCTGACCCCGGGCGGCCCCTCGGCTCCGATGGTGGCCACCCGGTCGGTCGGACGATCGGCCGGGTGGTTACTGTGCAGTCACTTAGCTCTGCTCTGCTGACCGCACTCATCGGAGGCGCCCCATGGCCACGCCCGCCAAGGACCTCGGTCCCGTACTCGACAAGGACGGCGTACGGCTCACCGTCGACGACGCCATCGCCACGGTGACGCTGACCAACCCGGCCAAGCGCAATGCGCAGAGCCCCGCGATGTGGCGGACGCTCGCCGAGGCCGGGCGGGTCCTGCCGGGGTCGGTCCGCGTCGTCGTGCTGCGTGCCGAGGGCCAGTCGTTCTCGGCCGGCCTCGACCGGCAGATGTTCACGCCCGAAGGCATCGAGGGCGAGCCGACGTTCATCGATCTCGCACGCAGCAGCGACGGTGAACTCGACGCCGCCATCGCCACCTTCCAGGACGGCTTCACCTGGTGGCGGCGCAGCGACCTCGTGTCCATCGCCGCCGTGCAGGGGCACGCCATCGGAGCGGGCTTCCAGCTCGCCCTCGCCTGTGACCTGCGCGTCGTCGCCGACGACGTGCAGTTCGCCATGCGCGAGACCAGCCTCGGGCTGGTGCCGGACCTGACGGGCACGCACCCGCTCGTCGGGCTCGTGGGCTACGCCCGCGCCCTGGAGATCTGCGTCACCGGCCGCTCCGTCCAGGCCGAGGAGGCCGTCAGCACGGGCCTCGCCAACCTCGCGGTCCCGGCCGACCAGCTCGACGGCGCCGTGCACGACCTGGCGTCCGCGATCCTGGCCGCGCCCCGCGACGCCGTCATCGAGACGAAGGCCCTGATCCGCGGAGCGCACGGCCGCTCCTACGACGACCAGCGCGCCGCCGAACGATCGGCCCAGTCCCGCCGCCTGCGCGACCTCGCGGGCCTCGGCGAGTAGCCCCGAGGCGGCCTCCGGGCAGGGCTCGCCGCCACGGTGGTGGTGCGGCCCGGCAGGCAGTCACCCGCCGGGCCGCGTCAGCCGGCGGCGGTCACCAGTACCGCCACCGTCGGGCGGTCCGGCAGGGCGTTGCGGACCGCCGTGCGGACCTGAAGGGCCACGTCCGAGGCGCGGTGGTCCGCGGCCACCGCGAGCTCCACGCGCGCATGGCGGCGGGGCAGGGCGTTCGCGGCGGGGCGCTCCGCCAGCTGGACCGCCCGGCCCAGGCCGGCCGTGAGATGGGCGACTCCCGGGACGGCCAGGGCGGCGGCCGCCGCGCGCCCCTCGTCGTCCGGCCCGGGCTCCGTGGCGCGCGGCGGGTCGGGCTGCCGTACGGGCAGGGGTTCCGGCTCCTCGTCCAGGAGGGCCGTGACCCGCAGGTCCACCTCCGCCACCTCAAGGCCGAGCCGCTCCCGTGCCGCGGCCGTCAGCGTCGTGCGCACCAGGACGGCCGTCGCCGGCAGCGGCACGGCGGCCGTCGCCGCGAACTCCACCGTCACCCGCAGCGGTCCGGGCGGCAGGGCGCTCGGCGGAGGCGGTACCGCCGGATCGCGCGCGTCCTCCGGGTCGGCGAGGGCGATCCGCAGGACGTCCAGCCGTACCCCCGGCATCTTCCCGGCCGCACGGCGCAGTGCCGCCTCGGCCGCCTCCTCCGAGATCCACGCACCGTCGCGCGGGCCGCCCAGGGGCAGCAGTCTGCCCAGACCCACCTGGCGCCGCACCGTCTGCGCCCATCGTTCCGCCGTCATTGCTCCAGCCTGCCGCATCCCTGGCGCGCGGGAGCGCAACCCCACATACGGTGGACTGAGGAGGCCGAACCGAAGGGACCTACGGCGATGACCGACATGACGGAGCAGAACCGGACCAGGACCCCCGGAGGAGACAAGGAGATGCCGGACAACCCCGCGACGGCGCGCAAGACGACGCGGCGCGGCGGCGGTGACCCGGCCACCCGGGGACGGACGACGATCGCCGACGGCGTCGTCGAGAAGATCGCGGGGCTCGCCGCACGGGACGTGGTCGGCGTGCACGCCCTGGGCAGCGGCCTCAGCCGCACCTTCGGGGCCGTGCGCGACCGCGTCCCCGGCGGCTCGAAGTCCGTGACGCGAGGTGTCAAGGCCGAGGTCGGCGAGGTGCAGACGGCGCTCGACCTGGAGATCGTCGTCGACTACGGGGTCTCCATCTCCGACGTCGCCCGCGCCGTGCGCGAGAACGTCATCGCGGCGGTGGAACGCATGGCCGGCCTCGAGGTCGTCGAGGTCAACATCGCGGTGAGCGACGTCAAGCTGCCGGACGAGGAGGACGAGGAGCCGGAGCCCCGGATCCAGTGACGCGCCGGCGACCTGACAACAGCACCGCTGAGGGGAGCGCACGATGAGCATGGCCGTGGTCGGCATGATCGCCGGCATGGCACTGGGCTTCGCCGGATACTTCGGCGGGTTCGGGGCCTTCCTGCTGGTGGCCGCGCTGGGCGCCATCGGTTTCGTGGTCGGCCGGTTCGTGGAGGGGGATCTGGAGGTCGGCGACTTCTTCCGTACGCGTGACGACCGTCGGCGGTGACATCGGTGAGTGAGAGCGTCGGCGAGCTGCGCAGACCCCCGGCCGCCGTCACGCCGGGCGAACGCGGGGCCACCCGGATCGCCGACCGGGTGGTCTCGAAGGTCGCCGCCCAGGCGGCCCGCGAGAAGCTCACCGACCAGTCGGCGGCCGCGGCGCACCCGCGCGCCACGGTGGTCGTGCACCACGCGTCCGCGCACGTCCGCGTCCACATCGAGCTCGACTATCCCTGCGACATCGGTACGCGCTGCGCCGAGGTGCGTCGACATGTCGCTTTGCGGGTACGCGCGTTGGTGGGCATGGAAGTGCCGGAGGTCGCCGTCCACGTGGAGCGGCTGCATCTGACCCCGGCACACGGCGCGGCACAGGGGAGGACGCGATGAGCGAGCCCCAGGGCTCCGAGGGCAGCACGCAGCGGCTGCCGGTCATCGAGAAGCAGTTCGACGACGACCTCGGCGGGGGCGCACCACCCCCGCCGGCCGACGGGGGCGCCCGCGAGGGCCGCTTCTGGTCCGCGCGCCGCGTCCCGGCGGCCGTCGTCGCCGTCCTCGTCCTCGCCGTGGCGGGCCTCTTCCTCTACGACATCGCCGCCGTCCGCGCCGACCGGCCGGCGATGGGCTGGCGCCGCGAGCTCGCCCGGCAGCTCGCCGAGCGCCCCCTCGACGACATCTGGGTGCTCGTCGGCGCCGCGGTCGCCGCGGCCCTCGGCCTCTGGCTGATCGGGCTCGCCCTCACGCCGGGCCTGCGCGAGGTGCTGCCGATGCGGCGCCCGCAGCCCGACGTACGCGCCGGACTGCACCGCGACGCGGCCGCCCTGGTGCTGCGCGACCGCGCCATGGAGGTGGCCGGCGTCCAGTCCGTGCGGGTGCGGATGCGCCGCCGGCGCGCCGACGTCTTCGCCCTCGCGCACTTCCGCGAACTGGACGACGTGCAGGCGGATCTGGACGCCACGCTCGGCGAGGCCGTCAGCGGCATGGGGCTCGCCCGGCCGCCCGCGCTGACGGTGCGCGTACGGCGTCCCGGACGGAAGGGGTGAGGACGGTGCTCAGGACCGTCAACCGCGTGCTGACCGCCCTCGTGGGCCTGGTGCTGCTGGTGCTGGGCGGCGCCGTCCTGGCCGTCGGGCTGGGCGTGCGGCCGCCCTCCTGGTGGATCCACGCCGGCCGGCACGACGTGCTGCTCAGCGATGCCGAACGCACCCACTGGCGGGACGCCGGCTGGTGGTGGCCGACCGTGATCGCCGCACTGGCCGTGCTGGTCCTGGCCGCCCTGTGGTGGCTGACCGCGGTGCTGCGCCGGCGCCGGCTCGCCGAGGTCCTGGTCGACACCGGCGACGGCGAGGGCGCGCTGCTGCGGGGCCGGGCCCTGGAGAACGTCCTGGCGGGCGAGGCGGGCCGGCTGGAGGGCGTGGCGCACGCCCGCGCCCGGCTGACCGGCGGCCGGACCGCCCCGGAGTCGCGCCTCCAGCTCGAACTGGAACCGCACGTGGACCCGGGAACGGCCCTGTACCGCCTGACCACCGAGGCACTGGCGCACGCCCGCCGCTCGGCCGGTCTCGCGGCCTTTCCCGCGGAGGTGCGGATGAAGGCGGTCAAGCACCGGGCGGAGAGGGTGAGTTGAGCGCCGGCCGTCAGAAGCCGTGCCGCATGCCGCCGTCCACCGGGACCATGATCCCCGTCAGGTACGAGGCGGCCGGGGACAGCAGGAACGCCGCCGTACGCCCGAACTCGTCCGGCGTGCCGTAGCGGCGCAGCGGGATACGGGACTCGTTGGCCGCCCGCGTCGCCTCGGGATCGGCGGACAGCCCGTCCAGCTCGCGCACGCGGTCCGTGTCGATCCGGGCCGGGAGCAGTCCGACCACCCGGATGCCCCGCGGCCCCAGCTCGTCCGCGATCGACTTGGCGAAGCCGGCCAGGCCCGGCCGCAGGCCGTTGGAGACGGTCAGCGCGGGGATCGGCTCGTGCACCGAACCGGACAGCACGAACCCGATCACGCCCCCGGCCTCCAGCTCCGCGGCCGCCGCCCGGGCGAGCCGGACCGCGCCCAGGAACACCGACTCGAACGCCGTACGCCACTGCTCGTCCGTGTTGTCCGCGAGGAACCCGGCCGGCGGCCCGCCGACGCTGACGAGGATGCCGTCGAAGCCGCCGAACCGCTGCCGCGCGGCCTCGATGAGCCGTTCCGGCGCGTTCGGGGCGGAGTTGTCCATGGCGATCCCGGCGGCGTTCGGTCCCAGCTCGGCCGCCGCGTCGGCGGCCCGCTTCTCGTCCCGTCCGGTGACGATCACCTTCGCGCCGTCCGCGACGAGCTCGCGCGCGGCGGCGTTGCCGAGGCCGCGCGTGGCCCCGGTGACGACGTACACCCGGTCCTTCAGTCCAAGATCCATGGCCCCTATCCTGCCTTCTCGCCCCCGAACAGGGCGAGGGCGGTGTTCACCAGGCCGACATGGCTGAAGGCCTGCGGGAAGTTCCCGAGCTGCCGGTTCTCCACGGGGTCGTACTCCTCGGACAGCAGCCCCACGTCGTTGGCGAGGCCCACCAGCCGTTCGAACAGCTCACGCGCCTCCTTCCCGCGGCCCGTCAGGTGCAGGGCGTCCGCCAGCCAGAACGAGCACACCAGGAAGGTGCCCTCGTCGCCGGGCAGCCCGTCGACCGCCGTCCCGTTCGTGCTGTAGCGGCGCAGCAGGCCGCCCTGGCCCAGCTCCGCGCGGACCGCGTCGACGGTGCCGAGCACACGCGGGTCGTCGGGCGGCAGGAAGCCGACGCGGGGGATGAGCAGGACCGCGGCGTCGAGTTCGCGCGAGCCGTAGTACTGCGTGAAGGTGTTGCGCCGCGGGTCGAAGCCCTTCTCGCACACCTCGCGGTGCACCTCGTCGCGCATGGTGCGCCAGCCGTCGAGGTCGCCGCTCAGGTCCGGGTTCTCCTCCAGCGTCCGCACCGCGCGGTCGGCGGCCACCCACACCATGACCTTGGAGTGGACGAAGTGGCGTCGGCCGCCGCGGACCTCCCACAGCCCCTCGTCTGGCTGCCGCCACTGATCCCGCAGCCACTCCATCAGGGCGGCCTGGATGTCCCACATGTGCGGCCTGGTGGGCAGGCCCTCGCGCCGGGCCAGATAGAGGGAGTCCATGACCTCGCCGTACACGTCCAGCTGGAGCTGGTCGACGGCCTCGTTGCCGATGCGCACCGGCCGCGAGCCGGCGAAGCCGGACAGCCATGGCAGTTCGACCTCCGGCAGCCGCCGCTCGCCGCCGAGGCCGTACATGATCTGCAGGTCGGCCGGGTCGCCCGCGACCGCGCGCAGCAGCCAGTTCCGCCAGGCCTCGGCCTCCTCGCGGTAGCCCGCCGACAGTCCCACGTTCAGGGTCAGGGTGGAGTCGCGCAGCCAGCAGTAGCGGTAGTCCCAGTTGCGCACGCCGCCGGGCCGCTCGGGCAGCGAGGTGGTGGGGGCGGCGACGATGCCGCCGGTCGGCCGGTAGGTGAGGGCCTTGAGCGTGATCAGGGAGCGGACGACGGTGTCCCGATAGGGGCCGTCGTAGCGGCAGTGCCGTGCCCACTTCCGCCAGTCGTGGACGCTGTGGCGCAGCGCCTCGTACGGGTCGACGAGCCGCGGGCGCGGCTCGTGCGAGGGGTGCCAGGTCAGCACGAACGCGACCTTCTCGCCCTTCTTCACCGTGAACTCCGAGTGCGTGGCGCGGTCCTTGCCCCACGTCTCGACCTGCGGTTCGCTGCGCAGCCACACCGAGTCGGGGCCTGCGACGGCCACCCGGTGGCCGCCGGACCTGCGCATCCAGGGGACGATCGAGCCGTAGTCGAAGCGGATCCGCACGGTGCTGCGCACGGTGACGTGACCGCGCAGACCCTCCACGACGCGTACGAGCTCGGGCGCGTGGTCGCGCTGGGGCATCAGGTCGGTGACCCGGATCGCGCCCTGGTCGGTCTCCCACTCCGTGTCCAGCACGAGGGTGTCGGGGCGGTAGGCGCGGCGGGTGCAGCGTCCCGGGGCGTCCCGGGGCGCGATCCGCCAGTGGCCGTTGTCCTCGTCGCCGAGCAGCCGGGCGAAGCAGGCCCCGGAGTCGAACCGGGGCAGGCACAGCCAGTCCACGGAGCCGTCCCGGCCGACCAGGGCGGCGGTCTGTTCGTCGCCGATGAGGGCGTAGTCCTCGATGTGGTGGGGATGCACGCAGTTGCGGGTTCCCGGCCCGGGCGCCGGGCAATCAGGGCCAGGTCCGGGGGAGTGACACCCGAACGGGGCGGGACGCGCGGGGTCAGACGGTGGCCGGTTCCGCCTCCGCGGACCGTGCCCCGGCCGCCGCCTCCTCGCGGTCGCGGCGCTCGCGCCGCACCAGGACCCACCAGCCCACCGGCACGGCGGCGGCGAACAGCCACCACTGGATCATGTACGCGTAGTTCAGGGGGGCGTCCTCGCGGCCGGGGTCGGAGATCTGCTCGGGGCTGCCGCCCTTCGCCTCCGGCGCCGTCTGCTCGACGTAGCCGCCGAGGACCGTGGCCCCGAGACGGCGCGCCTGCTGCTCGCTGTTGATCAGCATGACCTGCCGGGGAGGCAGTCCCCTGACCTCCTTGATGCCGCTCGCCGCGGTCGTCTCGTCGGCCTTCAGGCGGCCTTTGACGGTGACCTGGCCGGCCGGGGGCGCGGGGATCTTCGGGAAGGCGGTCTGCGCGCCGTTCGCCGGGATCCAGCCGCGGTTGACCAGCAGCACCTTGCCGTCGGTGAGGACCAGGGGGGTCAGGACGTGGAAGCCGACCTCGCCGTCGGAGTTCGTGCGGCGCCGTACGACGACCTCGTGGGCGGTGTCGAAGGTGCCCGTCGCGGTGACGGTGCGGTACTTCTCGGCGGTGGTCACCGCGTGTCCGGGCGAGCTGAGCCGCTCCACGGGTACCGGCTTGGCGTGCAGCGCCGAGGAGACCAGGTCGTTGCGGGCGGTCCGCGTCTCGTAGCGGTGCTTCTGCCAGATGCCCAGCCTGATCATGGTGGGGATCAGCACGAGGGCGACGAGGGTGAGGATCACCCACTGCCGGGACAACAGGAAGCGGTACACCCCACGACCGTACCTCTCGGCCGTGGGGCGCCGGCGCGTGGGGTGCCGCGGGGCGGGCGGGGGTCACACCTTGTCGACGATCCCCGCCCTGCCCTCCTCGCGGGCGCAGTGCCCGCCGCAGTACCAGTGGCCCTCGGCCTCCACGCCCTGGCCGATGATCGGCACCCGGCAGTGCTCGCACTGGGGTGCCATGCGGTGGATCGCGCAGGAGAAGCAGTCGAAGACGTGCACCGCTCCCTGAGCATGCACCTCGAAGGACATTCCGTAGTCATTGCCACATACTTCACAGGTCGCCATGCGCCACAGGGTGGGCCCTCGCCGTCGCACGGGCGAGGGGGCGGCGGGCGAGTCGCGCGGCAATCACCCGTCCGTACGGGTCACCCGTCGAAGGGCTCCACGTCCCTCAGCAGCTGGCCGAACGCCGCCTCGTCCACCACCGGCGTGCCGAACTGCCGGGCCTTGACCACCTTCGAGGTACCCGAGTCCGGATCGTTCGTGACGAGCAGGCTGGTCAGCCGGGACAGGCTCGTCGCGACATGCAGCCCCGCCTCGGTCGCGCGGTCCTCCAGCAGCTCCCGCTCCACGGAGGTGTCGCCGGAGAAGGCGACCCGCATGCCCTGCTTGAGCGGCCGGCCGTCCTCGTAGCGGCCCGGGTTGGGGTAGGGGCACGCGGGCCGCTTGCGGGAGGGGCGCCAACTGGTCGGCCGGTAACCGCCGTAGCCGGCGGACTGGCGCGGCACGGGCCGGTCGGTCCACTCCGTCAGCGGCCGGCACTCCAGCAGCGGCAGCCGCACGTCCCGCCGCGCCGCCGCCCTGAGACTCGGCCGGAACGCCTCGGCCAGCACGCGCGCGTCGTCCAGCGCGTGGTGCGCGCGCTGCTGCACCACGCCGAAGTGCGCGGCCAGCGACTCCAGCTTGTGGTTGGGCAGCGGCAGGCCGAGCTCCTTGGACAGCGCGATGGTGCACAGCCGCTGCCGCACCGGCGCCTCGCGCCGCACGCGCGCGTACTCCCGGGCGATCATCTGCCAGTCGAAGACCGCGTTGTGCGCGACGAGGACCCGGTCCCGCAGCCGGGCCGCGAACTCCTCGGCGATGTCCTGGAAGAGGGGCGCGCCCTCAAGCATCTCGCTCGTCAGTCCGTGGATCCACACCGGCCCCGGGTCCCGCTCGGGGTTGACCGTCGTGTACCAGTGGTCCTCGACCTCGCCGCGCGCGTCCAGCCGGTAGACGGCCGCCGAGATGATCCGGTCGTCCCGGGCCAGGCCGGTGGTCTCCACGTCAACGACCGCGTATCCCTGGGGATACGCGGCCGGCCACGCTGCGGGGGAGGACGCTGCGGTCGTGCGGTCTTCGAGCATGGTCCCTGAGGATACGGGCCGCCACCGACAGTCCTGACCGTCAGGTGGCCTTCCGCGCCACGCCGTTCACGTGCCGCGCTCGGCGCGAAATGTCTGGGCCCGTGGCTATGGACCTTTTCGGTCCCCGGTGCGACCGTGCTGCCCGCCCGGCGTGTGACCCCCGGCGGAAGGACGGTACGGCGTATGGCACGCGTACGGTACGGCGCACGGACCGAGGCGGAGATCGCCGCCGCGCGCACGGCGAGCGCACGGCTTCGCGACATCTGGTCCACCGGGGTCGTGGCCCGGTGGGAGACCGACCCGGACGCACTCGCCGCGGTCCTGCCACCGCCGCTCGAACCCACCGGCAGGCCACTGGTCCGGGTGAACATCAGCACGGTCGAGCTGACCGGACACCCCCTCGGAGCGGGCTCGTTCGCGGTCGCCGCGCGCCACGCGGGCGTGGACGGCTGGTATCCGCTCGTCATGCCGATGACCCACGAGCGGGCCCTGACCGGCGGCCGCGAGGTCTTCGGGGAGCCGAAGAAGCTGGGCGAGGTGGCGGTCGAGCGGGACGGGCCCGTCGTGCACGCGTGGATGGCCCGGCACGGCATCTCCTTCGTCGAGGTGCGCGGCGCGGTGGACGGCGAACTGCCGCTGCCGGGACCGAGCCGCAAGACCGACTTCTACTTCAAGTTCCTGCCCGCGGTGGACGGTTCGGGCTTCGACGCCGACCCGGTGCTCGTGCACTGTCTGCGCCACGAGAGGGTGCGCAGGCTGGAGCGCGTCACCGGGGACGTCGTCCTGCGCGAGTCCGGGTACGACCCGGTCGCCGACCTCCCGGTCCGCCGGCTGGTCGACATCACCGTCGGCGAGAAGACCGGCGACCAGCGGGGCAGGGTCGTCGAACGGGTCGGCGCCGAGGCCCTGCTGCCCTACGTCCACCAGCGCTACGACGATCCGCGGCAGGTCCACGACGCACCGCCCGAGGGGAGCGCCTGATGGAGCTGCGGGCCGGGCAGGTCGCCGTCGTCACCGGCGCCGCGAGCGGGATCGGGCTCGCGATGGCCCGGCGGTTCGCGGCCGAGGGGCTGAAGGTCGTCCTCGCGGACGTCGAGCGGGACGCACTGGACAAGGCCGCCTCCGGCCTGCGCGCCGAGGGCGCCGACGTGCACACGCGCGTGGTGGACGTCGGGGAGCGCCAACAGGTCCTGGATCTCGCCGAGTCGGCGTACGACACCTACGGCGCCGTCCATGTCCTGTGCAACAACGCCGGGGTCGGCTCGGGCGCCGAGGGCCGGATGTGGGAGCACGAGCCGAACGACTGGAAGTGGGCGTTCTCCGTCAACGTGTGGGGTGTCTTCCACGGTGTCCAGGCGTTCGTGCCACGGATGATCGGGTCGGGTCAACCCGGTCATGTCGTCAACACGTCCTCCGGCGACGGCGGCATCGCCCCGCTGCCCACCGCCTCCGTCTACGCCGTCACCAAGGCGGCCGTCGTGACGATGACCGAGTCCCTCTACGCCCATCTGCGGGCCGAGCACGCGCGCGTGGGCGCGTCCGTGCTCTTTCCCGGACCGCACATGCTGCGCACCGGCCTGTGGGAGTCGCACCGCAACCGGCCCGCGCGCTACGCCAAGGAACGGCCGCGCCGGACGCCGTACCGCAGCCTCGGCCAGTGGGAGAGCGCGATGCGCGAGGCGGGGCGGGAGGTGCGCTTCACGCCCGTGGAGGAGGTCGCGGACCTCGTCGTCGAGGGCGTCCGCGCCGGCCGCTTCTGGCTGCTGCCGCCGAGCGAGCACAGCGACGCCCAGATCCGCGCGCGGGCCCGCTCGATGCTCGACCGCACCAACCCGTCGTATCTCGAGAGCTTCATCCTGGACTGACAGGGGGATCGCGTGACCGGCCAGGACCCGCAGGACCCGTACCTGATCATCTCCTCCGACTGCCACGCCGGGCTGCCCACCGAGGAGTACCGGCCCTATCTGGACGCGCGCTTCCACCGGGACTTCGACGACTTCCTCGCCGGCCGCGACCGCCGCCGCGAGGAGATGACACGGCTCGGCATCCGCAACGAGGCGTTCGCGGCGAAGTGGTTCCAGGACAACGAGGAAGGGCTGCGCGGGGGCTGGGACGCGGCGCAGCGGCTCAAGGAGCTCGACGGCGACGGGGTCGCGGCCGAGGTGGTCTTCCCCGACGCGGACGCCGTCGACAGCCGGACCGCCGCTCCCTTCGGGGTCGGCCTCGGCCTGTCCGGCGACCAGGACCCGGAGCTGGGCATGGCGGGCGCGCAGGCGCACAACCGCTGGCTGGCGGACTTCGTCTCGCAGCACCCCGAACGGCACTGCGGGGTCGCCCTGCTGCCGGTCACGGCCGACACGGACCGCGTCGTCGCCGAGGTGCACCGCGCCAGGGAGTCCGGACTGGGCGCCTTGATGATCCCGTCCATGTGGGTCGACAAGGAGCCCTACCACGACCGCCGCTACGAGCCGGTGTGGGCGGCGGCCGCCGAGTGCGCGCTGCCGGTGGTGACGCACTCGGGCGCCGCCCCGCGCCACGAGTACGGCGACCACCTGGGCATCTACGTCTCCGAGGTCACCTGGTGGCCCGCGCGTCCGCTCTGGTTCCTCCTGTGGTCCGGCGTCCTCGAGCGCCATCCGGGCCTCAAGTTCGGTGTGGCGGAGTCGGGTTGCTGGTGGCTGCCGAACCTGCTGTGGTTCATGGACCGCCTCTACCTGGGCGCGCACGGCGGCAAGAAGCTCTCCCCGTTCCAGGAGCTCAGGCGCCCGCCGCACGAGTACCTGGACCGCCAGATCTTCATCTGCGCGACCAACACCAAGCGCCGCGAACTGGCCCAGCGCTACGAGATCGGCGTCGGCAACATCCTCTGGGGCAGCGACTTCCCGCACCCCGAGGGCACCTGGCCCGACACACGCGCGTGGCTGCGGCGCACCTTCCACGACATCCCCGTGGCCGAGACCCGCCGCATCCTGGGCACGGCGGCCGCGGAGGTCTTCGGCTTCGACGTGGACAGGCTGGGCCCGCTGGCCCGCCGTATCGGACCCACCCCGGCCGACCTCGGCCAGCCCGACGACCAGGCGGCCGTGGCGGCGTCCTGGGCGCGCTCGCGCGAGGTGGGCCGGCACTGGCTGACCGGCCACGACTTCCCGACGCTGGGGGTGACGCGGTGAGCGACCGCTACACGGTCGTCTCGGCCGACTGCCACGCCGGAGCCGACCTGCTGGACTACCGGCCGTACCTGGAGAAGCGGTACCACGACGACTTCGACGTCTGGGCGGCGACGTACGTCAATCCGTACGAGGACCTGCTCGCCGACACGGCCGACAAGAACTGGAACTCCGGGCGCCGGGTGGCGGAGCTGGAGGAGGACGGCATCGTCGCGGAGGTCGTGTTCCCGAACACGATCCCGCCGTTCTTCCCCTCCGGCTCCCTGATGGCGCCCGCCCCCACCGCCGGGGAGTTCGCGCGCCGCTGGGCGGGCCTGCGCGCCCACAACCGCTGGCTCGCGGACTTCTGCGCGGCGGCACCGGGCCGCCGGGCGGGCGTCTTCCAGATCCTGCTCAACGACGTGGACGCGGCGGTCGAGGAGATCAGGTGGGCGGCCGGCGCGGGCCTCAAGGGCGGCCTGATGCTGCCCGGCACACCCCCCGGCTGCGGCCTGCCCGAGCTCCACTCGCAGGTGTACGACCCCATCTGGGCGGTCTGCGAGGAGCTGGACGTCCCGGTGAACCACCACGCGGGCTCGGCCTCCCCGCCGCTGGGCGACGAACCGGCGGCCCGCGCCGTCTTCATGGTCGAGACGACCTGGTTCTCCCACCGCGCCCTGTGGCACCTGGTCTTCGGCGGCGCGTTCCGCCGCCACCCCGGCCTGAAGCTGGTGCTGACCGAGCAGGGCTCGGGCTGGATCCCCGGGGTGCTCGACATGCTGGACTACTACCACGGGCGCCTGGTGGCGGCCGCGACCCGGGCGACCACCGCCGAGTCCAGGTTCGGGGCGGGCCTGGCCGCCGGCATGGGCAGGCCGCCGTCCGAGGTGTGGCACGAGAACTGCTTCGTCGGCGCCAGCTTCATGCGCCCTCACGAGGTGCCCCTGCGCGACCGCATCGGCGTCGGCCGGATCATGTGGGGCAGCGACTACCCGCACGACGAGGGGACCTACCCGTACTCCAGGGAGGGCCTGCGCGCCGCCTACGCGGGCGTGCCGCGCGACGAGGTCGCCGCCATGATCGGCGGGAACGCGGCCCGCGTCTACGGCTTCGACCTGGACCTGCTGGACCCGATCGCGGCCAAGGTGGGCCCGACGGTGGCGGAGGTCGCGCGTCCGCTGGAGAGGCCGCCGGCGGACGCGACCAGCCCGGCGTTCGCACGGGGAGCGTCGGTGCGGGTCTGGTGACGCCCGCGGTGGCATCCTCCCGGGTGTGACGGAACCTACGCACGACGAGGCACACGGTGGCGCGCTGGGGCAGCGCCTCAACTGGCTGCGGGCGGCCGTGCTCGGCGCGAACGACGGCATCGTCTCCACGGCGGGCCTCGTCGTGGGCGTGGCGGGCGCGACCGACGACCGGTCCGCGCTGCTCACCGCCGGGCTCGCCGGTCTGCTGGCCGGCTCGATGTCGATGGCCGCGGGCGAGTACGTGTCCGTCTCCACCCAGCGGGACTCGGAGCGGGCCGCACTCGCCCTGGAGCGGCGGGAGCTGCGCGAGGAGCCGGAGGCCGAGCTGGAGGAACTGACCGGACTGCTCGAACAGCGGGGGATGTCGCGCGAGGTGGCGCGCGAGGCGGCCGAGCAGCTGACGGAACGGGACGCGCTCAGGGCGCACGCGCGCGTGGAGCTCGGCATCGATCCCGACGAGCTGACCAACCCCTGGCACGCGGCGTGGGCGAGCTTCCTGTCCTTCACCGTGGGGGCGCTGCTGCCGCTGCTGGCGATCGTGCTGCCGCCACCGGGCCTGCGGCTCGCGGTCACGGTGGTGTCGGTGCTGGCGGCCCTCGCCCTCACGGGCTGGAGCAGCGCACGCCTGGGCGCCGCGAAGCCGCGGCCGGCCATCGTGCGCAACGCGGTCGGCGGAGCCCTCGCCATGGGCGTCACGTACGCGGCCGGAGCCCTGCTGGGGGCCGTAGGCGTCTAGGCGTACGGCTCTGCGTGGTCCTGGCCGTTCTACGTCCCGCTGATCGCCGCCGGCGTGCACCCGGCCGCCCTCGCGTTCTGCTCCTCGGTGAACCTCGTCTACCAGTTCTGGATCCACACCGAGCGGATCGACAAGATGCCGCGCTGGTTCGAGTTCGCCCTCAACACGCCGTCCCACCACCGCGTCCACCACGCCTCCCAGGGCGGCTACCTGGACCGCAACTTCGGCGGCATCCTCATCGTCTGGGACCGGGTGTTCGGCTCGTTCGCGGCCGAGGATGAGCGGCCCGTCTACGGGTTGACCAAGAACATCAACACGTTCAATCCGATCACGGTGGCCACCCACGAGTACGTATCCATCGTCAACGATGTACGGGCGGCAGGGAGTTGGGGCGAGCGGGCCGGACGGGTCCTGCGCGGACCGGGCTGGCGGCCGGCACCGGTGACGCGGCCGGCCGCGGTCGCGGAGCCGTCCGCCGCCGGGGGAACCGCCGCCGCGTGACGAGCCGGCCCGCTGCCTCCGCGGGACCGGGCCCGCACCCGCCGCGCCACGGTTCCCGCAGGTCCGGGCGCCCTCGCCGCGCGGCCCGCACGGGCGGCGGCGTACGGTGAAGTGCGCTCGCCACCCCTGAGCGCGCCCATGAACACAGCACGAGAAGGACCCTCGCCATGCGCGCCACCACCATCCACGCCCCCTACGACATGCGCGTGGAGGACGTGCCCGAGCCCGTGGCGCAGCTGCCCACCGACGCCGTGGTGCGGGTGCTGCGCGCCTGCATCTGCGGCAGCGACCTGTGGGCGTACCGGGGCGAGGCGGCCCGGCAGCCGGGCCAGCGGATCGGGCACGAGTTCCTCGGGGTCGTCGAGGAGACCGGCTCCGAGGTGGGCACGGTGCGCCGCGGCGACCTCGTCGTCGCGCCCTTCATGTGGTCCGACGGCGTCTGCGACTACTGCCGCGAGGGCCTGACCACCTCCTGCGAGCACGGCGGCTTCTGGGGGTCCGTGGGACACGACGGCGGCCAGGGCGAGGCCGTGCGCGTGCCCTTCGCCGACGGCACCCTCGTACGGCTCCCCAAGGAGGCCGCGTCCGACGATCACCTGCTGTCCTCCCTGCTGACCCTCTCCGACGTCCTCGGCACCGGCCACCACGCCGCCCTCGGCGCGGGAACGCGCCCGGGTGCCACGGTCGCCGTCGTCGGTGACGGAGCGGTCGGCCTGTGCGCGGTGCTCGCCGCCCGGCGGCTCGGCGCGGAGCGGATCATCGCCCTCGGCCGTCACCAGGTCCGTACGGACATCGCGCGCCGCTTCGGCGCCACGGACGTCGTCGCCGAGCGCGGGGACGCGGCCGTCGCGGCCGTGCGGGAACTCACCCGCGGACAGGGTGCGCACGCGGTCGTCGAGGCCGTCGGCACCGAGCAGTCCATGCGTACGGCGGTCGGCATCACCCGCGACGGCGGAGCGATCGGCTTCGTCGGCGTGCCGCACGGCAGCGGCACCGGTCTCGATCTCAGCGTCATGTTCGACCGGAACATCGCGCTGCGCGGCGGCGTCGCCCCGGTCCGCGCCTACATCCCGGAACTGCTGCCGGACGTCCTGGACGGCACGGTCGACGCCTCGCCGGTCTTCGACATGACGGTCGCTCTGGAAGGCGTCCCGGACGGCTACAAGGCGATGGACGAGCGCACCGCGCTCAAGGTGCTGGTGACCAGCTGACGCTCACCATCTGATCGGCAGCGGCAGCGCCGTCAGCAGCCCCGACACCGTGACCACCACGCCCAGCACGGCGACCTCCGCGCGCGCGGGGGAGCAGGCGGTCAGCGGGTCGGCGGCCCGGCGCAGGCGCACGCGCGCCCACAGGGCGAGCAGGGCGACGCCGGCCACGAGGATCACCTTGGCGAGCAGGACGCGCCCGTACGCCGTCCCCGTCAGCTGGTCGAGGACGGTGTGCGCCGGCATCCGGCGCAGCGAACTCCACACCCCCGTCGCGGTGATGGCGCCGAGCAGCACGGCCGCCGCGCGCGCGTAGAGCCCCAGCAGGGCGGCTCCCGCCTCCGATGGGCCCCAGCGGCGGAGGGTCCGCAGCACGTGCAGCAGGCCGCCCGTCCACAGGGCGGCACACGTCAGGTGGACCAGCGTCAGCCCCGACCCGAGGAGCGGGGCGTGCTCGGGGGCGGCGTGCGCGCGCAGCGCCTCCGCCACGATCACCGCGGCCAGGGGCCACACCTGGGTCGCCGGGCGGCGCGAGCGGGCGCACAGGCCGGCCGCGAGGAAGGCGTTCACCTCGACCAGCGCCAGCTTGCCGTCCCGGGAGTCGTACAGGCCGCCGACGTCGACCTGGGCGAGGCTGTGCGGCACCAGGTTGCCGGTGGACACGACCGAGGCCAGCCCCAGTGCCGCCAGCACACCGGCGCCGGCCGCGTACGGCGCCCAGCTGCGGGGCGCCGGGGCGCCGGGCAGCGTCCGGGCCAGGCGGTCGACGAACAGCTCGCCCACCGGGACGCACAGCGCGGCGAACAGCACCGCCCGCAGCAGCGCGATGCCGCCCACGCCGGGTGCGGCGGCCTCGCCGGTGCCGTGCAGGGCGGCGGACGGGGCGAGCAGGGGGATCAGCGCCGCCAGCGCCACCAGGACGAGGACGGCCACGGCCCGGACGGTTCCGGGACGCCGTATCGGCCCGCTCGCGCCGGCCGCCCCGGCCGTGGGTCTGGTCAACGTCACCTCGAGATCTTCACCGGCCGTCGCGGAACCGGGCAAGTGAACCAGAACAACTGGCGGTCCGGCATTCCGCCCACGGGTCTGTTTTCGGTCGCGCCGCGACTCGGCGGCCCCGGGCGGCCCATCGGTCCCGGGCGGCTCGTCGGCGACGGCGGCCGGGCCGCTACGGCGGATCGGCGGGCCCGGTTCGGCGCCATCGCGCGGAATCCGTGCCCCAGACGACCGGCGGCCGCGCCCAGTCGGCGGGCCCGCCCGCGAAGGACACCGGCGGCAGGGCGTACCGCAACCGTCCCAGCGCGCTGTCCCGTTCGGCCAGCCAGGGACCGGGACCGTCGTACGCGGCATCCCCGGGGCTCGCCGTCCCGGCGTCGAGGCCGCCGACGAGCCACTGGGCCGTCCGCGCCAGCGCCAGCCGCACGAGCCTGCTGCCGCCGTCGTACGACTGCTCGGTGACCGCTCGCAGCACGGCGGCGGCCAGCAGGTAGCCCGTGCCGTGGTCGAGCGCCTGCGCGGGCAGCGCACCCGGCCGCTCCGCCGAGCCCTCGGTGACGGCGATCCCCGAGGCCACCTGCACCAGGCTGTCGAAGCCCCGCCGGTCACCCCACGGCCCGTACCCGCCCCAGGCCGACACCTGGGCCACCACCAGGCCGGGCCGCCGCTCGGCGAGCGCCCGCGGCGACAGCCCGAACCGGTCCAGCGCGCCGGGCCGATAGCCGGTGACGAGCACGTCCGCGCTCTCCAGGAGGTCCTCGAAGGTGCGCCCGGCGACCGTGAGGTCGACGGTCGCGGAGCGCTTCCCGAACCCCGTGTCGGCGTGCTGGTCGGGCAGTTCGGGCAGGTGCGGCGGGTCCACGCGCAGCACGTCCGCGCCCAGCAGGGCGAGCGTGCGGGTGGCGACCGGGCCCGCGAGCACCCGCGTGAGGTCCAGGACCCGAAGGCCCGCGGCGGGCAGCCGCGGAGTGCCGTCGAGAGGCGCGAGGACGCGCGCGGGCGCGGCGTCCAGCCGCTCGCGCTCCACCAGGGGCCGCGCGGCCACGGCGAGCGCCTGCTCGTGCGAGGCCCACTCCTCGGGTGTCCGCAACGCCACGGCCAGCCCGCCGGCCGCGTACACGGCCTCCTCGATCTCCCGAGAGGACCGCTCGGCCAGGGCCGCCTCGACGGCGGTCACGTCCTCGGGCACGCCCAGCACGTCCAGCAACCGGGCGCGGTGGTGCGGGTAGTTGGCGTGGGTCCGTACCCACCCGTCGGCCGTCCGCCACAGCCGCGACAACGGCGCGAAGGTGACCGGCTGCCGCCCGTCCACCAGCAGGTTCCGCTCACTGTGGAAGGCCGTGGCGACGGCACCGTCGTCCACCAGCACCCCGGGCACCTCGGCGAGCCCGTCCCGCCGCACCGCCAGCTCGGCGGCGGCCAGCGCACAGGCTCCGACACACGCCCGCGCCAGCTCCCGCACGGGAAGGCGTGATTCGAGTGCTCCCCGGCGGGCGACGGTGGAGGCCCGCGCGGCCAGGGCGGGATCGCCGCCCAGCTCCGTCCATGCCGTCTTGATTTCCATCATGACAGCACGATGCATTATTGATTCAATCAATATGTGGAGAGGTGTGAACCATGCTGAGCCGGACGGGGCGACCGACACGACGGGGCCGGACGGATGTGCTCCGTCCGGCCCCTCGCCTCACCGGTGCGGTCCGTGCCGCGCCCTCTACCGCACCGCGCGCAACGCGTTCACGATGCCGAATCCGTAGAAGCCGTTGACGCGCTTGCCGCCCACGCAGGTCGCGTCGACGACGCCGTCGCCGTTGCCGTCGTACGGGGCCGTCGGGCAGCCCGGGTTGTCGGCCTGCGCCTTGAGGAGCACCTGCAGCTGCGCCGGGGTGGCGTGCGGGTGCCTCGACTTCAGCAGCGCCGCGACGGCCGCGACGTGCGGCGAGGCCATCGAGGTGCCCTGCAGGAAGCCGTACTGGTTGTTCGGCAGCGTGGACAGGATGCGGCCGTTCTGCGACGGGGTGTCCGGCACCTGGTACTTGTCGCCGCCGGGCGCCGCGACGTCGATGACGTGGTCGCCGTAGCTGGAGTAGTACGACTTGGCCTTCGTGACGCCCGTCGCGCTGACCGTGACGACACCTGGCAGCTGGGTCGGCACGTCGAAGCACTCGTGCGGGTCGACCGTCCGGGTCACCGCCGTCGAGTCGTCGGGGCTGGAGGCGTCGACGAGGGCGTGCGAGTCGAGGTCGTCGTTGGAGTTGCCCGCCGAGGCGACATTGAGCGTGCCCTTGCGCTGGGCGTACAACTGGGCCCTGTTGACCGCGTCCACGATGGCGCGTTGATCGGGGTCGTCCATGCAGTTGTACAGCCACGGGTCGACGTAGTAGCTGTTGTTGGTGACCTCGATGCCGTGATCGGCGGCGAACACGAAGGCGCACACGACGCTCTCCGGGTAGAACAGCTGGTTCGCGTCCGGCTGCGCCACCGTGATGCTCGCGACCTTCACGCCCGGGGCGACGCCCGCGACACCGATGCCGTTGCGGGCCGCGGCGATCTCGCCCGCCACATGCGTGCCGTGGTAGTGGTCGGCGTCCACCGGCCGCCAGGCGCCGTACGTCGTGTCGGCCTTGCCGCTCACGCAGTTCGCGGACTGCGAGGCGGAGAAGTTGGGCGCGATGTCCGGGTGGGTGTCGTCCACGCCGGTGTCGATGACGCCGACGGTCACCCTCCTGCTGCCCGGGTCGATCCGCGACGCCTTGTCGGCGCCGATCGCCCTGAGGTCCCACTGGTCGGCCTCGAGCGGCTCCTGGCCGGTCGCCGACGTCCCGGTGAGCTTCGCGGCCTCGGCCTTGGAGAGGTACTGGACCGCTCCCTCGTCCGTCGTCCCGGCCGCGGTCACCGGCGAGGTGCGCGAGGCGCCCGCCGACTGCACGCCGCGTACCTTGCGTATCTTCGCGGCGAAATCGGGGTTCGCCGAATGCGCGACGATGACGCCGATCTTCTCGTACGCGACGACGACGCTGCCGCCGTCGGCCGCGATCGCCTTCTTCACCGACGCGATGGTGTGACGGTCCGTCCTCGTGTTGACGAGGTACGCGTAGGTTCCCGCGTCTGCCGCCTGTGCCGTGGACTCCACGTACGGGGCGGCCTGCGCCGCCGCCGGCAGGAAGCCGAGCGAGGCCGTCAGGGACAGCACGACCGGTACGGCGAGGGCGAGCCGGCGTCTGGAACGCAGATGAGCCATGGGGTCTCCACATCATCCGGAAACGGAACCGCCCGAGACACGGTGGCATTCGGGCAGGTACATGACGGGCGGTGCAGGCCAGAAACTAACCCCCGAAGGCGCTGGTCAGCAATGAGCTGCCCAAGACGAGTTCGAAAACTGGTCAAGCGAGTTGAACCCGCCATCGCGTGGCGCCGTGACCTTGAGCAGGGAGCACATGGACACTCGCCCCCGATCCCCGTCACCACCGCACCCGCAACGCGAGGAGACTCCGTGGCCACCGAGACACCGCCCCCCTCGAAAACCCAAGCCCGGCTACCTTCCACCGAGGAGTTCGTCGCGGAGCAGGAGGGCGCGGAGTTCGGTGAACTGCGCCGCTCCTACCGCTCCTTCGCCTTCCCGCTGACCATCGCCTTCATCGCCTGGTACCTGCTCTACGTCCTGTTGTCGAACTACGCGGGCGACTTCATGGGCACCAAGCTGTTCGGCAACGTCAACGTCGCCCTCGTGCTGGGCCTCGCCCAGTTCCTCACCACGTTCCTCATCGCCTGGTGGTACTCGCGGCACGCCGCCGCGAAGCTCGACCCCAAGGCCGAGGCCGTCAAGTCCCGTATGGAGGGCGGCGCATGAGCCCCGTTCAGAGCACCCTGCTGGCGGCCGGAGAAGCGAGCGAGCACCGGCCGCTGATCATCACCCTGTTCTCGGTGTTCGTCGTCGCGACCCTCGTCATCACCGTGTGGGCCGGCCGCCAGACCAAGGACGCGGCCGACTTCTACGCCGGCGGACGGCAGTTCACCGCCTTCCAGAACGGCCTCGCGGTCTCCGGCGACTACATGTCCGCGGCGTCCTTCCTCGGCATCGCCGGCGCGATCGCGCTCGCCGGGTACGACGGCTTCCTGTACTCCATCGGCTTCCTGGTCGCCTGGCTGGTGGCCCTGCTCCTGGTCGCCGAGCCACTGCGCAACTCGGGCCGCTACACGATGGGCGACGTCCTCGCCTACCGGATGCGCCAGCGCCCCGTCCGCACGGCGGCCGGCACCTCCACGATCGTCGTGTCGATCTTCTACCTGCTCGCGCAGATGGCGGGCGCCGGCGTCCTGGTCTCGCTGCTGCTGGGCATCACCAGCGACGGCGGCAAGATCGGCATCGTGGCCCTGGTCGGCGTCCTGATGATCGTCTACGTCACCATCGGCGGCATGAAGGGCACCACCTGGGTCCAGATGGTCAAGGCCGTCCTGCTGATCGTCGGCGCCCTGCTGCTGACCTTCCTGGTGCTGCTGAAGTTCCACTTCAACATCTCCGACCTGCTCGGCTCGGCCGCCGACAACAGCGGCAAGGGATCGGCGTTCCTGGAGCCCGGCCTGAAG
This sequence comes from Streptomyces sp. NPDC101225, assembly GCF_044767585.1. NCBI lineage: Bacteria > Bacillati > Actinomycetota > Actinomycetes > Kitasatosporales > Streptomycetaceae > Streptomyces > Streptomyces sp. NPDC101225. The sequence goes on along the minus strand of NZ_JBIWOE010000028.1, from coordinate 31,658 downwards.
TACGGCCTGACCTCGACCTCGAAACTTGACTTCATCTCCCTGGGCATCGCCCTGGTCCTCGGCACCGCGGGCCTGCCGCACATCCTGATCCGCTTCTACACCGTGCCCACGGCCAAGGCCGCCCGTAAGTCCGTCAACTGGGCGATCGGCCTCATCGGCGCCTTCTACCTGATGACGCTGGCGCTGGGCTTCGGCGCAGCGGCGCTCATCAAGCCGGACGAGATCATCGGCTCCAACAAGGCGGGCAACACGGCCGCCCCTCTGCTGGCGCTGCATCTGGGCGGCGTCGACTCCAACTGGGGCGCGATCCTGCTCGCCTCCATCTCCGCGGTCGCCTTCGCCACGATCCTCGCGGTCGTCGCCGGACTGACCCTGGCCTCGTCCTCGTCGTTCGCCCACGACATCTACGTGAACGTCATCAAGAAGGGCGAGGCGAGCGAGAAGCAGGAGCTGCGGGCGGCCCGCTGGGCCACGGTCGGCATCGGCGCCGTCTCCATCGTGCTCGGCGCCCTGGCCCGCGACCTGAACGTGGCCGGACTGGTCGCCCTCGCGTTCGCGGTCGCCGCCTCCGCCAACCTGCCGACCATCCTCTACAGCCTCTTCTGGAAGCGGTTCACCACCTCCGGAGCGCTGTGGTCGATCTACGGCGGCCTGGTCACCGCGGTCGGCCTGGTGCTGTTCTCGACGGTGGTCTCCGGCAAGGAGACGTCGATGTTCCCCGACGTCGACTTCCACTGGTTCCCGCTGGAGAACCCCGGCATCGTCTCCATCCCGGTCGGCTTCCTGCTGGGCGTCATCGGCACCTACCTGTCCAAGGAGGAGCCGGACGCCGGCAAGTACGCGGAGCTGGAGGTCCGGTCCCTGACCGGCACCGGCGCCCACTGACCACCAGCCGGAAACGTCCCCCGAGCGGCCGCGTCGTAGATCTCTACGACGCGGCCGTGGCGTACCTCGTCGGATCGGGCCGATGTCGTTGTCAGTCGTGTCACGTAGGCTCACACGTGACGGGAAATGATTGCCGGGTATCGATCCGCTACGAGGGAGGGGCCACGTGCTTATCGACACCTACGGCCGAGTGGCCACCGACCTGAGGGTCTCGCTGACCGACCGGTGCAACCTGCGGTGCACGTACTGCATGCCGGAAGAGGGGCTGCAGTGGCTGGCCAAGCCGGACCTGCTCACCGACGACGAGATCGTCCGCCTGATCGGCATCGCCGTCACCTCGCTGGGCATCAAGGAGGTCCGCTTCACCGGCGGCGAGCCCCTGCTCCGCCCGGGCCTGGTCGGCATCGTCGAGCGGGTCGCCGGGCTGGAGAACCGGCCCCGGATGTCCCTGACGACCAACGGCATCGGCCTCAAGCGCACGGCGGCGGCGCTGAAGGCGGCCGGCCTGGACCGGGTGAACGTCTCGCTGGACACCCTGCGCCCGGACGTCTTCAAGACCCTCACCCGCCGGGACCGGCACAAGGACGTCCTCGACGGTCTCGAGGCGGCCCGCGCCGCGGAGCTGACCCCGGTCAAGGTCAACTCCGTCCTGATGCCGGGGCTGAACGAGGACGAGGCCCCCGACCTCCTCGCCTGGGCCGTGGAGCACGACTACGAACTGCGCTTCATCGAGCAGATGCCCCTGGACGCGCAGCACGGCTGGAAGCGCGAGGGCATGGTCACCGCGGGCGACATCCTCGCCAGCCTGCGCACCCGCTTCGAGCTGGCCCCGGAGGGCTCCCAGGAGCGTGGCTCGGCCCCCGCCGAGCGCTGGATCGTGGACGGCGGCCCGCACCGCGTCGGCGTCATCGCCTCCGTCACCCGCCCGTTCTGCGCGGCCTGCGACCGCACCCGCCTCACCGCGGACGGCCAGATACGCACCTGCCTGTTCGCGACGGAGGAGACGGACCTGCGCGCCGCCCTGCGCTCCGACGCCCCCGACGAGGAGATCGCCCGCATCTGGCGTCTGGCCATGTGGGGCAAGAAGGCCGGTTCGGGCCTGGACGACCCCTCGTTCCTCCAGCCGGACCGCCCCATGTCGGCGATCGGCGGCTGAGGACTCGCGCAGCAGGGCCTAGGACCCCGCGGAGGACTCCCACTCCCTCAGCAGGACGACGTCCTTCAGGAACCCACGGACCCCGAGGAACTGCGACAGATGCTCCCGGTGCTCGTCGCAGGCCAGCCACGTCTTCCGCCGCTCCGGCGTGTGGATCTTGGGATTGTTCCAGGCCAGTACCCAGACAGCATCGGCACGGCAGCCCTTGGCGGAACAGATGGGGGTTTCGTCACTCACGGATTTCGTCTCACACGTACGGCAGACAAGGCGACGCCGAGCAGCCACGGGGGGAGCTGCCCGGCGTCGGTCTGTCGCTCCGACGGGGGATGCGGAGCGCTTAGGAAGTATGTCACGGGTAGCCCGTCGCCCGGCACTGGAACAACATGATTGATCTGAGCATTTCTTGAGCTTGCCGCGGGGCCCGCGCGTGTCTGCGCGGCGCCCCCCGTGATCACGCCCGGTCGCGCGGCTCGCTCCCGACCCCCGGCGCGGGCTCGGACACGACATCGTCCGCGACCGGTTCCGAGGCACGGTCGTCCGCCCGCGGCGGCGCAATCATCGGACGCGTGGGGACGCCGAGGAACGACGACGGCAGCGACGGCGCGTTCTCCCGTCCCGCGTTCGCGATCACCACGGCGACGTAGGGGAGGACCAGCCCGAGCACCAACGCCACGACCGCCACATACCGTTCGATGTTCCACAGCGAGGCCGCGAGGATCACCGCCAGCGTACGGATGGACATCGAGATCACGTACCTGCGCTGGCGCCCGCGTACGTCCTCGTCCAGGCTCGTCCGGGCGCCGGTGATCCGGAACACCTGGCCGTTGCCGTCGCCATGCTGCTTCCGCATCAGATTCCACCATCCGCCCGCATCGGACTCTCCCCGTCCCCGTACCCGGTCCGCCCCCGGTCGAGGGACGACTTCGGACACGTCCCACGGTACGCCGCGCCTGCGCCGCCTACGAGACCGGGGCATCTCCTGCCTGGGCGGACGCTCTCAGCCGTAGCGCGTACGGCCGCACCCGACATGCGCCGTACGGTGCACGGGCCGACACTGGGCGTAGTGCTCACGTCGAGCCGTACGAGGAGGCAGCCATGGGCTGGTTGTGGGCGATCATCGTGGGATTCGTACTGGGGCTGATCGCCAAGGCGATCATTCCCGGCAAGCAGCACAGCCCCCTCTGGCTCACCACCATCTGCGGCATGCTCGGCGCGATCGTGGGCAACGCGATCGCCCGCGCCGTCGGCGTCGAGTCGACCCCGGGCATCGACTGGAGCCGGCACGCCTTCCAGCTGGTGGCCGCGGTCGTCATCGTCTTCGTGGTCGACATGATGTACATGGCGACGCTGGGCAAGCGCAAACAGCAACGCGCCTGAGCACCGGAAAGGGTGCGGACCCGCGTCGACACGCGGTCCCGCACCCATGAGGCCGCTTTGTGGCGCCTACGCCCCGGTCACCTCGACCGCGGCCAGGTTCTTCTTGCCCCGGCGCAGCACCAGCCACCGCCCGTGCAGCAGCTCCTCCTTGGCGGGCACGGCGTCCTCGGCGGCGACCTTCGCGTTGTTCACGTAGGCCCCGCCCTCCTTCACGGTCCGCCGCGCGGCCGACTTGCTGGCCACCAGCCCGACCTCGGCGAACAGGTCGACGACCGGGCCCAGCTCGGTGACCTGGACGTGCGGCAGCTCGGACAGGGACGCGGCCAGCGTCTTCTCGTCCAGCTCCGCCAGCTCGCCCTGACCGAACAGCGCCTTGGACGCGGCGACGACGGCGGCCGTCTGGCCGGCGCCGTGCACCAGCGTGGTCAGCTCCTCCGCCAGCGCGCGCTGCGCGGCACGGGCCTGCGGACGCTCCGCGGTCTGCTGCTCCAGCTCCTCGATCTCCGCGTGGGACCGGAAGCTGAAGATGCGCAGGAACTTGGAGACGTCCCGGTCGTCCGCGTTCAGCCAGAACTGGTAGAAGGCGTACGGCGTGGTCATCTCGGGGTCGAGCCAGACCGTGCCGGACTCCGTCTTGCCGAACTTGGTGCCGTCGGCCTTGGTGATCAGCGGTGTGCCCAGCGCGTGCACCACCGCGTCGGGCTCGACCTTGTGGATCAGGTCGGTGCCCGAGGTGAGGTTGCCCCACTGGTCGCTGCCGCCGGTCTGCAGGGTGCAGCCGTACCGCCGGTACAGCTGCAGGAAGTCCATGCCCTGCAGGATCTGGTAGCTGAACTCGGTGTAGCTGATGCCCTCCTGGGACTCCAGGCGCCGGGCGACGGCCTCCTTCGCGATCATCTTGTTCACGCGGAAGTGCTTGCCGACGTCCCGCAGGAACTCGATGGCCGACAGGCCCTGCGTCCAGTCCAGGTTGTTCACCATGACCGCGGCGTTCGGACCCTCGAAGTCCAGCAGCGGGGCGATCTGCCCCCGCAGCCGCTCGACCCACTGGGCCACGACCTCGGGGGCGTTGAGCGTGCGCTCGGAGTTGGGCTTGGGGTCACCGATCAGGCCGGTGGCGCCCCCGACCAGGCCCAGCGGCCGGTTCCCGGCCTGCTGGATGCGGCGCATCGTCAGGATCTGCACGAGGTTGCCGAGGTGCAGGCTGGGCGCGGTCGGGTCGAAGCCGCAATAGAACGTGACGGGACCGTCCGCGAACGCCTTGCGCAATGCGTCCTCGTCAGTGGAGAGGGCGATCAGCCCGCGCCACTTCAGTTCGTCGACGATGTCCGTCACGGTTCTCGTATCTCCTTGATGATCTTCGGGTGGTCGCGCGACCACCGGCTACGAGGTTATACGCCCCGACTGACAGAGCTCATGTTGAAGTCGGGCACCCGTAGCGCGGGCATCGCAGCCCTAGTGAACCAGTCGCCCCATTCCCGCGGCAGCGTCTTTTCCGTGCGCCCGGCCTCGTTCGCCCGTCCGAGCAGGTCGACCGGCGACTCGTTGAAGCGGAAGTTGTTGACCTCACCGGTCACCTCGCCGTTCTCGACGAGGTACACGCCGTCCCGGGTCAGGCCCGTCAGCAGCAGCGTCGCCGGGTCGACCTCGCGGATGTACCACAGGCAGGTCAGCAGCAGCCCGCGTTCGGTGTTCGCGACCATCTCGTCGAGGGAGCGGTCCTCGCCGCCGGTCAGGACGAGGTTGTCGATCGCGGGGGCGACGGGCAGACCGGTCAGGCCGGCGCTGTGCCGGCTGGTGGTCAGGTGCGTCAGCTCGCCCTCGCGCACCCAGTCGGTGGCCGCGAGCGGCAGGCCGTTGTCGAAGACCGACTGGTCGCCGCCCGAGGAGTGCGCGATCACGAAGGGCGCCGACTCCAGGCCCGGCTCGTTCGGGTCGCTGCGCAGGGTCAGCGGCAGCTCGCTGAGCCGGTCGCCCACGCGCGTGCCGCCGCCCGGCCGGGAGAACACCGTGCGCCCCTCGGCCGCGTCCCGGCCCGACGCCGACCACAGCTGGTAGATCAGCAGGTCCGCGACGGCCGTCGGCGGCAGCAGCGTCTCGTACCGCCCGGCCGGCAGGTCGATGTGCCGCTCGGCCCAGCCCAGGCGCACCGCGAGCTCCGCGTCGAGCGCCGCGGGGTCGACGTCCTTGAAGTCCCGCGTGGAGCGACCCGCCCACGCCGAACGGGTGCGGTCCGGCGACTTGGCGTTCAGTTCCAGCGTCCCGTTGGGCTGGTCGTGGCGCAGCCGCAGCCCTGTCGACGTCCCCACGTAGCTCGTCACCAGCTCGTGGTTGGCGAAGCCGTACAGCTCGCGGCCGCCCGCACGCGCGCGTGCGAACGCCTCGCCGAGCGCCGGGGCGAAGTCGGCGAACACGGCGGAGCTGGTCTCGGCGGGCGCGTCGGTGAAGTCCGGCGCCTGCGCCACGCCCGTCACCAGGGGCTGCGCGTCCTCGGCGGGACCCGCTCCGCGCGCGGCGGCCTCGGCGGCGCGGACCAGGGGCTCCAGCTCCTCCATGGTCACGGCCGAGCGTGAGACGACACCGGAGGCCGTGCCCTGCGCGCCGTCGACGGTCGCGACGACCGTGAGCGTACGCCCGCGGGTGACGCCGTTCGTGGTGAGCGTGTTGCCGGCCCAGCGCAGGTTGGCGGTGGACTGCTCGTCGGCGATGACGACGCAGCCGTCGGCGGTGGACAGCTCCAGGGCCCGCTCGACGACCTCGTGCGGCCTGCTGCTACGCGCGCTCATCGACCGGCCTCCTGCGTGGTGTTGAGACTGTGCTGTTCCGGGGGACAACCCCCGGACCCCCGGCCGAGTCCTGCACTGACGCTCATCGGCCGGCCTCCTGCGTGGTGTTGAGGATGTTGACGCCCTTGAAGAGCGCGGCGGGGCAGCCGTGCGAGACGGCGGCGACCTGGCCCGGCTGGGCCTTGCCGCAGTTGAAGGCGCCCCCGAGGACATAGGTCTGCGGGCCGCCGACCGCGGCCATCGAGCCCCAGAAGTCGGTGGTCGTCGCCTGGTACGCGACGTCCCGCAGCTGCCCGGTGATCCGGCCGTTCTCGATCCGGAAGAAGCGCTGGCCGGTGAACTGGAAGTTGTAGCGCTGCATGTCGATGGACCAGGAGCGGTCCCCGACGACGTAGATGCCGCGGTCGACCCCGCCGATCAGGTCCTCGGTCGACAGGCCCGCCGGATCCGGCTGGAGCGACACGTTGGCCATGCGCTGCACGGGGACGTGACCGGGGGAGTCCGCGAAGGCGCAGCCGTTGGAGCGCTCGAAGCCGGTCAGTCTCGCGATCCGCCGGTCCAGCTGGTAGCCGACGAGCGTGCCGTCCTTCACCAGGTCCCAGGACTGGCCCGCGACGCCCTCGTCGTCGTAGCCGACCGTCGCGAGGCCGTGCTCGGCGGTGCGGTCACCCGTGACGTTCATCAGCTCCGAGCCGTACCGCAGCTTGCCGAGCTGGTCGAAGGTGGCGAAGGAGGTGCCGGCGTAGGCGGCCTCGTAGCCGAGCGCGCGGTCCAGCTCGGTGGCGTGCCCGATGGACTCGTGGATGGTCAGCCACAGGTTGGACGGGTCGACGACCAGGTCGTACAGGCCCGACTCGACGCTGGGCGCCCGCATCTTCTCGGCGAGCAGCTCCGGGATCCGCTCCAGCTCGCCCTCCCAGTCCCAGCCGGTGCCGGTGAGGTACTCCCAGCCGCGCCCGGCCGGCGGCGCGATCGTCCGCATCGAGTCGAACTCGCCGCTGGACTCGTCGACCGACACGGCCGTCAGCTGCGGGTGCAGCCGTACCCGCTGCTGCGTCGTCACGGTCCCCGCGGTGTCGGCATAGAACTTGTTCTCGTGCACGGTGAGCAGCGAGGCGTCGACGTGGTCCACGCCGTTCGCTGCGAGCAGCCGCGCGCTCCAGTCCGCCAGCAGCGCCGACTTCTCCTCGTCGGGCACGGTGAACGGATCGATCTCGTACGACGAGATCCAGGTCCGGTCGGCGTGCACGGGCTCGGCGGCGAGCTCCACCCGCTCGTCCGATCCGGCCGCCTTGATCACCTGGGCGGAGAGCCTGGCCATCGCCACCGCCTGCGAGGCGACCTTGGCGGCGGCGTCGAGGCTCAGGTCCACGCCCGACGCGAAGCCCCAGGTGCCGCCGTGCACGACCCGCACCGCGTACCCGAGGTCGGTGGTGTCCGACGAACCGGCGGGCTTGGCGTCCCGGAACCGCCAGGAGGCGTTGCGCACCCGCTCGAAGCGGAAGTCCGCGTGCTCGGCGCCCAGCGCACGCGCGCGTGCCAGCGCCGCGTCGGCGAGGGCGCGTAGAGGAAGCGCCGTGAAGGCTTCGTCGATGGAATGAGGCACCGAGGTCTCTCCTTGCTGTCGTGACCCGTCGTGACCTGTGGCTGCTCCGATCATGTCGTGCGGCCGCCCGGCGGACCACAGGTTTCGGTCCGGTACGGCGAACTTTCTGTAGGGACCCGACAGCGAGTCCCGTACGCCACTGTCGGTGCCCGATTGTCCGCACGACGTCCCGGACCGATAGGTTTTCGAGGAAGCCGCCTGTCATCCAGGTGTTCGGGCGGAGGCATCAGACCGCTATCGAAAGGGTGATCCGTTGAGCCGCTCGGTTCTCGTCACCGGAGGCAACCGGGGCATCGGCCTCGCCATCGCCCGCGCATTCGCCGACGCCGGCGACAAGGTCGCCATCACATACCGCTCGGGAGAGCCGCCGGCCGGCTTCCTCTCGGTCAAGTGCGACATCACCGACACCGAGCAGGTGGAGCAGGCCTACAAGGAGATCGAGGCCGAGCACGGCCCGGTCGAGGTCCTGATCGCCAACGCGGGCATCACCAAGGACCAGCTCCTGATGCGTATGTCCGAGGAGGACTTCACGTCCGTCCTCGACACCAACCTCACCGGCACCTTCCGGGTGGTCAAGCGCGCCAATCGCGGCATGCTGCGCGCCAAGAAGGGCCGCGTCGTGCTCATCTCGTCGGTCGTCGGGCTGTTCGGCGGCCCCGGCCAGGCCAACTACGCCGCGTCCAAGGCCGGTCTCGTCGGCTTCGCGCGCTCCCTCGCCCGCGAGCTGGGCTCGCGCAACATCACCTTCAACGTCGTCGCGCCGGGCTTCGTCGACACCGACATGACCAAGGTGCTGACCGACGAGCAGCGCGCCAACATCGTGTCGCAGGTGCCGCTCGGCCGGTACGCGCAGCCCGAGGAGGTGGCCGCGACGGTGCGGTTCCTCGCCTCCGACGACGCCTCGTACATCACTGGAGCCGTCATCCCCGTAGACGGCGGACTGGGAATGGGTCACTGATCACCATGAGCGGAATCCTCGAGGGCAAGCGCGTCCTGATCACCGGTGTGCTGATGGAGTCCTCCATCGCCTTCCACGCCGCCAAGCTGGCCCAGGAGCAGGGCGCCGAGATCATCCTGACCGCGTTCCCGCGGCCCACGCTGACCGAGCGCATCGCCAAGAAGCTCCCCAGGCCCACCAAGGTCGTCGAGCTCGACGTCACCGACGACGAGCACCTCGGCCGCCTGGCCGACATCGTCGGCGAGGAGCTCGGCGGCCTCGACGGCGTCGTGCACTCCATCGGCTTCGCGCCGCAGGACGCGCTCGGCGGCAACTTCCTGAACACGCCGTTCGAGTCGGTCGCCACGGCCATGCACGTCTCGGCGTACTCCCTGAAGTCGCTCACCATGGCCTGCCTGCCGCTGATGCAGAACGGCGGCTCGGTCGTGGGCCTCACCTTCGACGCCCAGTACGCCTGGCCGCAGTACGACTGGATGGGCCCGGCCAAGGCCGCCCTGGAGGCCACGAGCCGCTACCTCGCCCGTGACCTGGGCAAGCAGAACATCCGCTGCAACCTCGTCTCGGCGGGCCCGATCGGCTCGATGGCCGCCAAGTCCATCCCGGGCTTCAGCGACCTGGCCGCGGTGTGGGACAGCCGCTCCCCGCTGGAGTGGGACCTCAAGGACCCGGAGCCGGCCGGCAAGGGCATCGTCGCGCTGCTGAGCGACTGGTTCCCGAAGACCACCGGCGAGATCGTCCACGTGGACGGCGGTCTGCACGCCATCGGCGCCTGATCCCGGACACCGCCGTACGACGGCGATCGAGGGCGCGCGTCCCGTGGGGTGCGCGCCCTCGGCGTATCACCCGTTCGGCCTACCCGGCCGGGCGGGGCGAGGTCTCAACCGGGCACTCTGGACGAGGTGTTCCGCACGTGATTCCCTCCCGAGCACGGCCGAGGAGGTCCCCTTGTGCGTCTGTTCCGCAGCCTGGCCTCAGCGACCGTTGCCGTAGCCCTCGTGATGCCCCTGCCGTACGAGGCGGTGCCCCACACGCGCGTGCAGCCCGGGAAGCCGCCCTCCCCGCAGCTCTTCGGGGCGGAGTGCCGCACCAGGATCACCGGCTCGCACGTGACCGCGTACTGCCACAATCCCTATCCGCAGACGGACGCCGTCAGCCTGCATGTCGAGTGCGCGCGGTGGTGGGACCTCGACACCGACGGCACGCCGGTCGACACCGGGCCCGCGATGACCGTACGGCTCACCGGGCGGTGCTGGCAGGAGGTCCGCTCGGTGTGGATCAGTCACCGGAGACGGTGAACCGCCCGGGACGGCACAGGAACGGATAGCTGGCCGCCGCCCCGCCCGCCGCCTCGGCGTCGCCCGTGCGGATCGCGTCGACCAGGCGCGTGTGCTCCATGTACGTCTCCGGCGTCAGCGCCTCGCCCACGTCCTCGCGCAGCCAGTCGCGCAGCACCTCGCCGAGGTCCGCGTACATCGCGGTCATCACGTCGTTGTGGGACGCCGCCACGACCGCCAGGTGGAAGGTCGCGTCCGCCGTGACGAACGCCTCCGTGTCGCCCGACTCCCAGGCCTCCTCGCGCCGCACCAGCAGCGCGTCCAGCTGCTTGAGGTCCTTCTCGGTGCGCCGCCCGGCGGCCAGCCTGGCTGCGGCCGACTCCAGCGTGGAGCGCAGCTCGGCGATGTGCCGCGGATCCGCCTCGGCGAAGCGGCGGTGCATCACGCCCGCCAGCTCACTGGTCGCCACGATGTACGTGCCCGAGCCCTGGCGGATGTCCAGCAGGCCGTTGTGCGCGAGCGCGCGGACGGCCTCACGCACCGTGTTCCGGGCGACGCCGAGCTGCTCGACCAGTTCCGGCTCGGTGGGGATGCGCGAGCCGACGGGCCACTCGCCCGAGGTGATCTCATGCCGCAGCGCGGCGATGACCTGCTCGGACAGCGCGGAGCGACGGGGGTGGCTCAAGGGCATGGCACACCTTCGCACGGGGGTACCCGGCACGGACGGACCGGGGATGGACAACCAATCATCCCATGATTCTATGATGGGCGGCATGGCACGCGAGGAATCCAGGACGATCACGTCCCAGCAGATACGCACCCCACAGGCGCCGACGACCGCGGGGCCCGCCACGCGCGCGTGGGCGACGCGCCTGCTCGTGGTCGGCATCGTCCTCACCGCCCTGAACCTCCGCCCCGCCATCACCAGCCTGGGCGCGCTCCTGGAGGAGGTCCGCGACGGGCTCGGCATGAGCGGCAGCGTGGCCGGGCTGCTCACCTCCGTGCCCCCGCTCTGCTTCGCCGTCTTCGGCGTCACGGCCCCGCGTCTGGCACGCCGCTTCGGTCCGGCCGCCGTGGTCTGCGTGGGCACCGTCGCCATCGGCGCGGGCCTGCTGGTACGGCCGTACACGCACAGCACGGCCGGATTCCTGGCCGCCAGCGCGCTCACCCTGATGGGCATCGCGGTCAGCAACGTCCTGATGCCGGTCATCGTCAAGCGCTGGTTCCCGGACCGGGTCGGCTCCATGACCGGCCTCTACTCGATGGCCCTCGCCCTCGGCACCGCGGCCGCGGCGGCGGTGACCGTGCCCATGACCGAGGCACTGGGCGGCAGTTGGCAGTCCGGCCTCGCGATCTGGTCGGTCCTCGCGGCGGTGGCCGTCCTGCCGTGGATCCCCTTCGTCAGGCAGCGGGAGGCCGGACCCGCCCCCGCTGCGGAGGAGACCGCGCCGCCCCGGCACGCGCGCGTGCAGACGCCCGCGCTGCGGATCACCCGCAGCCGCACCGCCTGGGCGCTTGCCGTCTACTTCGGGCTCCAGGCCACCGGCGCCTACATCACGATGGGCTGGATGGCGCAGATCTTCCGGGACGCGGGTGTTCCCGCGGGCACGGCCGGGCTGCTGCTGGCCGTCACGATGGTGATGGGTGTGCCGCTGGCCTTCGTCATCCCGCGCCTCGCCACCAGGCTGCCCCACCAGGGGCCGATCGTGGTCGCGCTCGGGGCCTGCGGCCTCGCGGGCTACGGCGGTCTCTACTTCGCCCCCGCGGCCGGCTCCTGGGCGTGGGCCGTACTGCTCGGCATCTCCAACTGCTCGTTCCCGCTGGCACTGACGATGGTCGGCATGCGGGCCCGGACCAGCGCGGGCGTGGCCCAGCTGTCCGGCTTCGCGCAGAGCACCGGCTACCTGCTCTCCATCCCCGGCCCGCTCCTGGTGGGCGTCCTGTACCAGCACAGCGGCGGCTGGAGCCTGCCGATCGCCCTCATGACCGCCCTGCTGATCCCGCAGATGCTGGTCGGCGTCCTGGCGGGGCGCAACCGCACCGTGGAGGACGAGGCGGCCGCCTGAGCCCCCGGACGTGCGGCGGTGCGCGTCGCTCACCCCCGCCGCACCGCCACGCACGCGGGGTGGGAGACTTGCCGCATGCCAGTGCTCGACCCGAACCCGCAGAACGGCCAGAAGAAGATGCTGCTCGTCTTCGGCTCGTTCCTCGCCATCTTCGTGATCATCGCCGTCATCGCGACGATCGCCTCGCCCTGACGCCCGCCGTTTGGCCACGAGGCCGTGACACCCGATGGTGGGGATATCCCCCCATCCCCTAGGGGGCGGGTGTCAGGGTCAAGTGGGTGGATCTCCGGATGGGTTGGGGGCCGCCGGATCCGTACCTTCGAACCGTGACCGCGAGAAGCGGGCCACGGACCGTTCGAAGACCAGCGGAGGTATCCATGTCGGGCCGCACGCACACCCTGTCCCACCCGGCGACCAAGGGTGGCGTCGACATCCGGCTGCCCTGGTGGGCCCTCGCCCTGCCGGCGCTCGCCTTCATCGTGCTCCTGGCCCTGATGCTGAACCCGACCGACGCCCACGCCGCGTCGGGCGACCCGGCGATAGCCCACCTCTTCGAGCGCCTGCAGCAGCTGATGACCCGCTGAGCACCGTTCCGGCCGCCGGTCAACTACCTGCGCCCATTGGCCTGTTTCATGCGAAGCTGGATTCCATGAGCGTCGCTGAACTCCGCAGGATCGTCCTCTTCCGGCATGCGAAAGCCGACTGGCCGCAGGTGACCGACCACGAGCGCCCCCTCGCTGAGCGGGGGCGGACGGACGCCGCAGTCGCCGGACGCAAGCTGGCCGACACCGGCACCCCCTTCGACCTGGCCCTGTGCTCCACCTCGGTCCGGACCCGCGAGACCTGGAAGCTCGCGGTCCACGAGTTCCCGCAGCGGCCGAAAACCACCTACGAGGAGCGGATCTACGAGGCCTCGCCCGGCGAGCTGATCACGCTGCTCAACGAAACCCCGGACGACGTGCGGAACGCCGTACTCATCGGCCACAACCCAGGCGTGCAGGGCCTCACCGACATCCTGGCCGGCTCGGCCGAGGGCGACGCCCGCGAGCGGATGGAACGCCGTGGTTTCCCGGCCGCCGCCTTCGCCGTCCTGTCCTTCGAGGGCTCCTGGAAGACCCTGGAGCCGTCCGTGGCCACGCTGCTCGACTACTGGGCGCCGTCCGAGTAGCCGGCACCCCGCGCCAGGGGCCCGGCACCACCGCGGTGCCGGGCCCCTCGGCGTGCGCGGCGGCCCGCCTCCGCGGACGATCTGCGTACGCGGAGGTCTACTCCTCGTCGTGCGTGTCCGCCGCCTCGACCTCTTCGCGGGTCACACCCAGCAGATACAGGACGGTGTCCAGGAAGGGGACGTTCACCGCGGTGTGCGCGGCCTCGCGGACGACCGGCTTGGCGTTGAAGGCGACGCCGAGGCCGGCCGCGTTGAGCATGTCCAGGTCGTTGGCGCCGTCGCCGATCGCCACGGTCTGGGCCAGCGGTACGCCCGCCTCGGCGGCGAACCGGCGCAGCAGCCGCGCCTTGCCCGCGCGGTCGACGATCTCGCCGGTGACCTTGCCGGTGAGCCGCCCGTCGACGATCTCCAGGGTGTTGGCCTGGGCGAAGTCCAGCCCGAGCCGCTCCTTGAGGTCGTCGGTGACCTGGGTGAACCCGCCGGAGACCACGCCCACTTGGTAGCCGAGCCGCTTCAGCGTGCGGATCAGGGTGCGGGCACCGGGTGTCAGCCGCACCTCGCTGCGCACCTTGTCCACCACGGAGGCGTCGAGTCCCTCCAGGAGCGCCACGCGCGCGTGCAGCGACTGCTCGAAGTCCAGCTCGCCCCGCATCGCGGCCGCGGTCACCTCGGCGACCTTGTCCTCGCAGCCCGCGTGCGCCGCGAAGAGCTCGATCACCTCGTCCTGGATGAGCGTGGAGTCGACGTCCATGACCACCAGCCGCTGCGCCCGCCGGTGCAGGCCCGCCGCGACGACCGCAACGTCGACACCGAGTGCCGCCGCGTCCGTCACCAGGGCGGTGCGCAGCGGCTCGGTCTCCACGCCGGACACCGCGAACTCGACCGCCGTCACGGGGTACTTGGCGAGGCGGAAGATGCGGTCGATGTTGCCGCCGGCCTTGGCGATCTTGGCGGCGATCCTGGCGGTCGCCTCCGAGGTGAGGGGATGTCCGAGAACGGTGACCAGCGAGCGCCCGAGGCCGCGTGGCCGGTTGTCGCCGCGGCCGGAGATGATCTCCGCCTGCATCTTCATCGACTCGGCCCAGCTGTGCACGGTCGCGCGCAGGTCACCCTCGAGTCCGGCCGGCGGCTGGGTCACGAGCGCGCACAGCACCATTCGGCCACGGGTGACGACCTGCTCGATGTCGACCACGTCGAGGGAGTAGGCGGCGAGGGTGTCGAAGAGGCCGGCCGTGATGCCGGGCCGGTCCTTGCCGAAGATCTTGACAAGGAGTGTGGGAACGTCGGAGGTCGAGGTCTGCTCAGCGCTCATGGTGGCTCCACCGTATCCGGCACCCAGTGCCTACCGCCGCCGCGGTCCGCCTAGCGGACACGGAACAGTGGGTGTCGCGCGGATGACGACGGATTGAAGGGTCAACCACGGCTGCAGCACAAGCTTCGCAGACATCACCGGGCGCGGCCATGGCGAAGCCCACGTCAGCCCCGGCAGCGACCGCGGCCCCGGCAGCCGTGAGCCCCGAACGGCCCGTCACTCACCCCAGCGGCAGCCGGTCCCCGTGTTCCCGGCCGCCGTGTCGGCTCACGGGCGGCCCTTGGGGCGCCTCGGTGGGGGAGGGGGCGGAGGAGGCGGAGGGGGGCCGTCGTCCCGTGACGGCGGGGACCCCTCACCGGGCCGGGGACGGCGGCGCGGGGGCCGCGGAGGCGGGTCTCCGGCCTGCCAGGCGACCGTGGGAGCTCCGTACATGCCGCCGTCACCGCCGTCACCGCCCTCCCCGCCCGCGGGCGGGGGCGCCGCGCCGGGGCCGTGCGCGGGGGCGGACGGCGGCCGTGCGTCGTCCGGCTCGCGGAGTTCGTCCGGCAGCTGCAGATAGGGGTTCGTGGCCGGGTTCGGTGCCCGGTACGGCGTGCCGGGCGTGTACGGCCCCGCCGCAGCCCCGCCCCTGCCCGGCTCGCCGGCGGGCACCCCGGCCTCGCGCACGTCCTGCGGATGCGCGGCCCCGGCCGGTGGCCCCTCCGCCGCGGCCCCCAGCGCGAGCGGCGCCGCCCGCCTCCCCGCCGACCCCGTCGACCAGGCCAGCAGTGCCCCGACGGCCCCCGCACCCGCGCCCCACAGGGCGCCCAGGAGCAGCGCCAGACCGAGATGGCCCTGCAGGGTGATCCCGGCACCGAACGCGTCGAAGCCCAGCACCGACAGCGAGGCGTTCACCGACACCTCCGTCAGCCAGGCGAGCAGCGGCAGCGTCAGCGCCGTGACGATCCCGAGCCGCACCGCGCAGCGCCCCGCGAACCCGAGGGCGCCCGGCCTCCGTACGCCCTCGACGCCGGCCGGTGTCCGTACCGCCGTCAGCACCCCGGCCAGCAGCATCGTCACGGCAGCCGCCACGGCCAGCAGCCACACGCGGCCGTCCAGGTCCGCCAGCCGCCCCAGCGTCACCGACTGATCGGTCCTGGCCGTGAGCAGGTCGTTCAGCGGATGGGGCAGCAGCTTGGCCAGTTCACCGGTCGCCCTGCCGTCGTAGGGCACGAAGAGGCCGACCGGGATGGCCAGCCAGGTGCCGTTGGGCGCGCCCAGCAGCGCGGCGCCGAAGATCCGCCGGGGGTGGTCGTCGCCGATCGCGGCGTACGTCGCGGCCGCCAGGCCCGCCACCACCGACAGCACCGTCACCATGACGATCGCCGACACCGCCGGCCGCACCACCCGGTGCACGGCCTCCCAGCCGCGCGGCAGGGGCGTGCGGCGCGAGGCGAGCAGGGCGATCAGCAGGACGCCCGCGGACCAGCCGAGGCCGCCGAGCAGCGTCGCCGCGGTGTCGACCGTGAAGCCGACCGCCGCCTTCGCGTGGATGAGGTTGCCGATGTTGTCGGGCAGCAGCCCGCCGATGTTCCCGATGTCGCCGAGCCCGGGGATGCTGACGCCGCCGCCCCCGCCTCCGACGCCCGGCAGCTTGTTCAGGCCCAGCGAGCCGCCGTCGATCGTGATGACATCGTGTCCTGCCCAGGCGAGCCCGCCCAGCGTCGCCACGAACAGCGCGACCACCGCGCCCGCGCGCGCGACGAGTTCGGCCGGTGCGACGACAACTCCCGCCGTGCGCAAGGACCTCAGAAAGAACCAGGACAACAGCAGTGCCCCGACCAGGCCCACACCCAGGGGCGTGATCGTGACGGCCGTATGCGCTTCCGCGCCTTTCAGTCCGAATGCGGACACATCGCCGGACGGGGTGACCGAACCGCCCGCCCCGAGCGCCACGACCGCCGCGGTCATCGGCCCGAGCGAGGCCGTCGCGTCCGCCCCCAGCAGGTGCAGACCCAGCGCGGCCGTGCCCGCCATTCCTATCAACGCCCAGCTCACGGAGGCGATCGCGGACAGCGCGACGTCTCCCCACGGCACCCTGGCGCCGCTCCGTACGGACTCGACACTCGACGACACGCTCATGGCAGACCCCCCGATCCGCGACACGGCACGGCCACCGCGCCTGTCCCCCCTCGCGTGGATTACCACTCTCCGGGTCGGTTTCAACCCCGTCAACGGAACCATCCGATGCGCGCCCGCGTGGTCGTCTGCACAAGGCCCGGCTTTCGGTCAGGGGGGCGAGCCTGAAATAGTTCCCGACGATGTTCGACATCCCTAGACTCCCTGTGATGGGGGCAACTCGGGGGACTACTCATGGGGCATGGAGTGCCTGAACTCGTACTGGAATTGAATGGACGTACCTGGACGCTCGATCCGTCCAGGCCGTACGCACTCGGACGCGATCCGCAGGGCGACATCGTGATCGACGACGCCAGGGTGTCCTGGCGTCACGCCACGATCAGCTGGAACGGCCGCAGTTGGGTCATCGACGACCACGGCAGCACCAACGGCACGTTCGTGCAGGGGCAGCGGATCCATCAGATGGAGGTCGGGCCGGGTGCCGCCGTGCACCTCGGCAACGCGACCGACGGTCCGCTGGTGACGGTGACCGGCGCGGCGGCCGCCGTCGCCCAGCCCCGGCAGCAGCCGTACGCCGCCCAGGGCGCGGGCCCCGGCTGGGCGCAGCAGGCGCCGCAGCAGCAGGCCCCGCAGGCCGGCCGGCCGCAGCAGTCCGCGTCTCAGCAGAGCGCGGCGCAGGTGCCGGCGCAGCAGGGTCCCGGTGGCGGCGCGGGGGCGCCGCCGGTCTACGGCGACCGCAGCCCGACCACCTTCCACCAGTTCTCCCTCGGCCGCGTCATGCGCATCGGCCGTGCGCTGGAGAACGAACTGGTCGTCTCGGACCTGCAGGTCTCCCGCCACCACGCCGAGTTCCACGCGACGCCGGACGGCCGCTTCGAGATCCGCGACCTGGGCTCGCACAACGGCACCTACGTCAACGGCCAGCCGATCGCCAAGGGCGGCTCGCAGCTCCTCGGCCCGAACGACATCGTCGGTGTCGGCCACTCGACGTTCCGCCTGGTCGGCGACCGCCTCGAGGAGTTCGTCGACACCGGTGAGGTCTCCTTCTCGGCCCGCCATCTGACCGTCACGGTCGACGGCGGAAAGCAGATCCTGAAGGACGTCTCCTTCGGCGTCCCGGAGAAGTCGCTGATCGCGGTCATCGGCCCGTCCGGCTCCGGAAAGTCGACCCTGCTCAAGGCGCTCACCGGCTACCGGCCCGCCAACCAGGGCGACGTCCTCTACGACAACCGGAACCTCTACAAGCAGTTCGCCGAGCTGCGCCAGCGCATCGGTCTGGTCCCGCAGGACGACATCCTGCACAAGGAGCTGACCGTCAACAGAGCCCTCAAGTACGCGGCCAAGCTCCGCTTCCCGGCCGACACCACGGCCGCCGAGCGCGAGGCCCGTATCGACGAGGTGCTGCGCGAGCTGAAGCTGGACATCCACAAGGAGAAGAAGGTCACCTCCCTCTCCGGCGGCCAGCGCAAGCGTGTCTCGGTGGCCCTGGAGCTGCTCACCAAGCCGTCGCTGATCTTCCTCGACGAGCCCACCTCGGGCCTCGACCCGGGCATGGACCGCGACGTCATGCAGCTGCTGCGCGGCCTCGCCGACGACGGCCGCACGGTCCTCGTCGTCACCCACTCCGTGGCCGAGCTGGCGATCTGCGACAAGCTCCTGGTGATGGCCCCGGGCGGCTCGGTGGCCTACTTCGGCCCGCCGGAGGAGGCGCTGAACTTCTTCGGCTACGACACCTGGGCCGACGTCTTCTCCGCCTTCGAGAACTACCGCGACTACGACTGGGCGGGCCGCTGGAAGGGCTCGCAGCACTACCAGATGTACGCCGCGGACATCGACGCCGTTGCGCCGCAGTCCGTACAGATGCCGCCGATGCAGGCGATGAAGCCGCCGAAGCCGCAGGGCTGGATGTCGCAGTGGGTCACGCTGGTGCGCCGCTACGTCTCGGTCATCGCCTCCGACAAGGGCTTCCTGGCGCTGACGGTGATCCTGCCGCTCGTCCTCGGCGCGGTGAGCCTGCTCATCGACTCCGGCAAGGGCCTGCTGCCCAACCCGACGATCAACCGCGCCACCGGCCAGCCCGTCCCGAACGGCACGGCCACCACCGTCCTGCTGATCCTCGCGGTGGGCGCCTGCTTCGCGGGTGCCGCGAACTCCGTCCGTGAGCTGATCAAGGAACGGGTCATCTACGAGCGGGAACGCGCGACCGGCCTGTCCCGCTCGGCCTATCTGATGTCCAAGGTCTTCGTGCTCGGTGTGGTCACCGCGGTGCAGGGCCTGATGGTCGGCGTCATCGGCTTCGCCAGCCGCGAGATCCCCAAGGAGGGACTCGTCCTCGGCCACGCCACGCTGCTCGAGCTGACCCTGCCGATCATGGGCCTGGGCTTCACCTCGATGATGTTCGGCCTGGTCATGTCCGCACTGGTGAAGACGGCCGAGAAGACCATGCCGCTGCTGGTCATGTTCGCGATCATCCAGGTCGTGTTCACCGGCTGCCTGTTCGCCCTGAACGGCTCGATCGGCGCCAACCAGATCTCGTACCTGATGCCGTCCCGCTGGGCGGTCGCCGCGGCCGGCGCCACGCTGGACTTCAACAAGATCAGCCCGCCCGGCAAGGGCAAGAGCAACGACCCGCTGTGGGAGCACACGGTCGGTGCCTGGGGCATGGACATGCTCGCCCTGATCGTCCTGGGCGTCATCTGCGGCTTCTTCGTGGCCCGCTTCCTGCGCCGCCACGAGCCGGAGGTCATGCGCAAGTAGCCGCTGCGCGGCGACGTGCGAAGGGCGGCACCCGTGAGGGGTGCCGCCCTTCGGCGTTCACGTGAAGAGGTCCGCGCCGACCTCAGTACGCGCTGTTGACGTTGTCGATCGAGCCGTACTTGTCGGCCGCGTAGTTGGCGGCGGCGGTGATGTTGGCGACCGGGTCGTAGATGTTCCACGACGTGCCGTTCACGTGGTACGCGTTGAAGGTCGGCGGGATGACCTGCAGCAGACCCTTCGACGGGATGCCGTTGATGGCGTTGATGTCCCAGCCGTTGATCGCGTTCGGGTTGCCCGAGGACTCCCGCATGATGTTGCGGTACAGGCCGTTGTAGCTGCCCGGGATGCCCTTCTTGTGCATGATGTCGAGGGCGTGGTTGATCCAGCCGTTGAGGTTGTTCGTGTAGACCTTGGGCGCGGCCTTCTTGACGGTGGGCCGCTTGGCGGACCGGCTCGCGGCCGCCTTGGCCTTGCGTGCGGCCTCGGCCTTCCTGGCGGCGGCAGCGGCGGCGGCCTTCTTCTTGGCGGCGGCCTTCCTGGCGGCGGCCTTCTTCGCGGCGGCCTCGGCGGCGGCCTTCTTCTCGGCGGCCGCCTTCTTCTTGGCGGCGGCCTTCTTCGCGATGGCCTCGGCCTTCAGGTGCTGGCCGGCGAGCTGGTCGGTCACGCTGGCCTTGACGTCCTTGATGGGCTTGTTGCTGTACTCCACCTTGGCCGTGGGGACGGCGGCCGCGTCGGTGGTCGTGTCGGCGCTGCTGGGGACGGCGGAGAACGCGAGGGCGGCGGCACCGAGGGCGGCGACACCGGCTATCGCGATCTTCTGGTGGCGGTCGAGCGAGCGACTGAGTCGGCGAATCTGGATGTTCTTGGGCATGGCAGACGGACCTCTTCGAATAGCGCGGAGGTCGCTCCGAGCGGCGGGGGACATGGGGCCCTTCCCGCGCAAAAGCCGCGGGGGTGAACCCGCGGCGCTGAGCGACGGAAGCAATTCTTAGCGGCCGCAAAATGCCGAGGCAAAGATGTGACGTACGATCCTGGATAGTGGATGAGGGATGGGCAAAACGGGGCAGACTGGACCGTCTGCCCCGCTCAAATGGGGACGCTATCTCTCCTATCGGGCTTCGTACGTGATGTGGACCCTATGCGCGGGCTCACATCAGGGGGGTGACGGCCTCACCGGCAGTTGCTGGAGCAATGCGCAGTGTGAGGGTTTTCCTCCGGCAGGATGAGGTGGACGTCCCCGAACTCGTGCCACAGGTAGTGCCCGCGCAGCGCCGCGTCGTAGCTGCGGTCGACCGCGCTCCGTCCGGCGATCGCCTCCAGCATCAGCAGGTGGGAGGCCTCCGGCTCGTGCAGCCCGGTCAGCAGCCCGTCCACCACCCGCACCCCCCGCTCCGGGGTCACCACGAGGTCCGTCCACCCTTCACGCGCGCGTACGGACCCGTCGGGGCCGGCGGCCGACTCCACGGCCCGCACGGCGGTCGTCCCGACGGCGACGACGCGGCGGCCGCCCGCCTTCGCGGCGTCGATCAGCCGCGCCGAGGCCTCCGGCACCGAGAACCGCTCCGGATACGGCGGCTCGTGCGCCTCCACGGAGGCCACCCCGGTGTGCAGCGTCACCGGCGCGAACTGCACGCCCCGGCTCACCAGCTCCGCCAGCAGCCGCGGGGTGAAGGGCCGCGCGGCACTCGGCATCTCCGCGCTGCCCGTCCCGTCGGGGGAGGGGAGCGCGAACACCGTCTGGTAGACCGACAGCGGCTGGTCCCGCTCCGTGTACGCGTACCGGATGGGCCGCCCGTGCTCCCGCAGCATCCCGAGCACCGCCCCGGACACGCGGGCCCACCACAGCCGGTCCGCACGCACGCTCAGCGGTTCCTCCAGAACCAGCCGCACACCGCCGGGCAGCCGCACCTCCGTACCCGCGGGCCCGCCCGCCCGCGCGCGCGTGGTCCCCTTCCCGTCGGGATCCCGCAGTTCGACCGCCCAGCGTCCGTCGTCGCCGCGCGTGGAGAAGTGCACCACCACGTGCGCGTGACCGGTCCGTCCGTCCACCGCGGCGGCCAGCGTGGGCGAGGTGTTCACCACGAGCAGGTCCCCGGCCCGCAGCAGCCGCGGCAGCTCCCGGAAGGAGTGGTGCGACACCTGCGTACCGTGCGACACGAGCAGCCGTACGGCGTCCCGGCCGAGCCCCGCCCCGCGCTGCTCGACCGGGATCCGCGCCGACAGCTCCTCCGGCACGCGCCCCCACCCTCCAACAGGCTCCAACGGCGCAATCCCCGTCGCCGTCGTCATCGCCGCCCTCCCAGCAGCGCCGGAGCCGCGTAGCGGCCGCTCGCCGGACGCTCGTCCAGCAGTCTCAGGAAGGCCGGCACCACACTCGCGGGCGCCGGCCGCGGGTCCCCGTCGTCCGGAACCGCCGCCGCGTACAGGTCGGTGGCCATGTCGCCCGGGTCGACCGCCCAGACCCGCAGCCCCGGCTCCTCCGCGCCGAGCACCGCGGCGAGGTGGTCCAGGGCCGCCTTCGACGCCCCGTACCCGCCCCAGGTCTCGTAGGCCTCGGCGGCCGCGTCCGAGCTGATCGCGATCACCGCGCCCGTGCCCGACGCCCGCAGCAGCCCCAGCGCCTCCTGGACCAGGCCCAGCGCGGCCACCACGTTCACCTCCAGCGCCCGCCGCAGCCCGTCCGGATCGAGTGCCTCCAGTCGCACGAGCGGCTCGGCGCCCAGCGCGCTCGCGTTGCTCACCAGCAGATCGAGCCCGCCCAGCTTCCCGGCGGCCGCCACCAGCGCGGCCCGGTGACCGGCGTCGGTGACGTCCCCGGGCAGGGCCGTCACGCGCGTGCCGTGCCGTTCGAGCCGGCCCGCCGTCTCCTGGAGCACCGCGGCCGTCCTGGCGTCCAGCACCAGATCCCAGCCGCGCGCGGCCAGCGCTTCGGCGAGCGCCCGCCCCAGCCCCTTCGAGGCCCCCGTGATGATCGCTACCGGCATGACACGTCCCCTCGTCTCGCCCGCCTCCTGATCGGCGGTGCCCTCAACGTAGGAACCGGGCCGCCCGCCCCGCCTCGGACGCGGGCCGCAACGTGCCGGGGCCCTTCGCCCTAAGCCGCAGGTCCGGGGTGCTGGGCCTAGGCCGCCGGACCTAGGCCCACCGGCGCAGTCCGGGCCCCCACAGGTCCGATCCGCGCTGTCGCACCCCGCCGGTACCGTGAGGACATGAGTCGAGGACCGAGGACATGAGCCAAGGACCCCGGTCGGGCCTGACCGCGGTGAGCTCCGCGCTGCTCGCCATGAGCCGGCATCTCGAGGTGCGCGACGTCCTCAAGACGATCGTCGCCTCGGCCCGCGAACTGCTCGGCGCGCAGTACGCCGCGCTCGGGGTCCCCGACGACCACGGCGGCTTCGCCCAGTTCGTGGTCGACGGCGTCAGCGACGCCCAGTGGAAGGCCATCGGCCCGCTCCCGCGGCAGCACGGCATCCTCGCGTCGATGCTCCGGGAGGCGAAGACCGAGCGTCTCGCCGACCTGCGCGAGGACCCCCGCTTCGAGGGCTGGCCCGCCGCCCACCCCGACATGTCCGACTTCCTCGGCCTGCCCGTCAAGGACGGCGACGAGATCATCGGCGCGCTCTTCCTCGCCAACAAGGACTGCCCCAAGCCGGAGGGCGGCTGCGGCTTCACCGAGGACGACGCGGACCTGCTGGAGATCCTCGCCCAGCACGCCGCCATCGCCCTCACCAACGCCCGGCTGTACGAGCGCAGCCGCGAGCTGACGATCGCCGAGGAGCGCTCGCGCCTCGCCCACGAACTGCACGACGCGGTCAGCCAGAAGCTCTTCTCCCTGCGCCTGACGGCCCAGGCCGCCGCCGCCCTCGTCGACCGCGACCCGTCCCGCGCCAAGGGCGAACTGCAGCAGGTCGCCGTCCTCGCCGCCGAGGCCGCCGACGAACTGCGCGCCGCCGTGGTGGAGCTGCGCCCCGCAGCCCTCGACGAGGACGGCCTCGTCGCCACCCTGCGCACCCAGATCCAGGTGCTCGACCGCGCCCACACCGCGCGCGTGACCTTCGACAGCTGCGGCGTGCGGGCGCTGCCCTCCGCCCAGGAGGAGGCCGTCCTGCGCGTCGCCCAGGAGGCCCTGCACAACGCCCTGCGGCACGCCGGCGCGGAGCGCGTGGACGTCACCCTGACCCGGCGCGGCGGCGCCGCGGTCCTGCGCGTGTCGGACGACGGCGGCGGCTTCGACCCGACGGCGATACGGCAGGCGGGGCGCCACCTGGGCCTGGTGTCCATGCGCGACCGCGCGAGCGGGGTCGGCGGCACGCTGACCGTGGAGTCGGCGCCCGGCAAGGGCACCATGATCGAGATGGAGGTCCCCGGTGGCTGACGCAATCAAGGTGCTGCTCGTCGACGACCACCAGGTGGTCCGCCGCGGCCTGCGCACCTTCCTGGAGGTGCAGGACGACATCGAGGTCGTGGGCGAGGCGGCCGACGGCGCCGAAGGAGTCGCCCGCGCCGAGGAGCTGCGGCCGGACGTCGTCCTGATGGACGTCAAGATGCCGGTCATGGACGGCGTGGACGCCCTGCGCAAGCTCCGTGAGCTGGAGAACCCCGCGCGCGTGCTGATCGTCACCAGCTTCACCGAGCAGCGCACGGTGGTCCCGGCCCTGCGCGCGGGCGCCGCCGGCTACGTCTACAAGGACGTGGACCCGGACGCCCTCGCCGGCGCCATCCGCTCCGTGCACGCCGGGCACATCCTGCTCCAACCCGAGGTCGCGGGCGCCCTCCTGTCCCAGGAGGAGGCCAACTCGGGCCAGGGCAGAGGCGGTTCGCTCACGGACCGGGAGCGCGAGGTCCTCGGCCTGATAGCGGACGGCCGCTCCAACCGCGAGATCGCGCGCGCCCTGGTCCTCTCCGAGAAGACCGTCAAGACCCACGTCTCGAACATCCTCATGAAGCTCGACCTCGCCGACCGCACCCAGGCCGCGCTCTGGGCCGTACGCCACGGCGTGACGGGCTGAGACGCGCCGTGCGCGCCGGTGCTCCCGACGGCAATGCGGATGGTTGCATTCCGGGCTGAGATTCATACCGTCGTGGGAATGTCCCCCGGATGGCGCATCCTCTGTGGATCTCCGCCGTTCTCCAGTGCGTGCTGCGGCGAACGTCGCGGCAGTCGCTAGGGAGGGCTCAGAAAGTGAAGAACCTGAAGAAGGCAGCGGCCGTGACGATGGTGGCCGGTGGACTGATCGCCGCCGGCGCCGGAATGGCCTCCGCCACCGACGCCCACGCCGACGGCACCGCCGCGGGCTCGCCCGGTGTCATCTCGGGCAACCTCGTCCAGGCCCCCGTCCACATCCCGGTGAACGCGGTGGGCAACAGCGTGAACGTCGTGGGCGTCCTCAACCCCGCCTTCGGCAACCTGGGCGTCAACCGCTGACACCCTCCACACCACAGCGGTGACCACCGGCCTCCCGGCAACCCGGGAGGCCGGTCAGTTGCTTTCCAAGCCCGTCCGGCGCCCGAGGGCGAGGCCGTCCAGGCCGAAAGGGGATCTCGGGGCGAAGCCCCCAGGTACGACGTCACGAACCGCCGGCGCCAACAGAGGCGACGCTCACCGCATCCCCCGCTCCCGCTCCTCCACGACGGAGTTGTACGCCGCGACCTGAGCCCGCCTTCCCACCCGTTCCACGGGCCGCAGGGCCTCCGCCCGGGCCGCCATCTCGGCGGAGCTCACCGCACCCCCGTGCCCGTTCTCCCGCGCGAGCGAGACCAGGAGCCCGACCCGCTGCGCCAGCTCCAGCACCCGCACGGCACGCGGCGGATACCCCGGAGCCAGCACCTCCTGACCCTGCCCCCGCTCGGCCCGCGCCCGGTAGGCGTCGATCGCCGCCTCCGCCACCGGTCCCGACGCGGCGACGTCCAGCCGGCTCAGCACCTGCGTGGCCTCCCGCAGCGCCTCCGCCAGCTCCCGCTCGGCCTCGCCCAGCGAGGGCACGTCGGCCGGCGGCGCGTCCCGCACCGGCAGGCAGTGCCAGACGACCTCGACATGGACATCACCGTCGGGCCCGGCCTCGTACACCTCGGGCACCAGCCCGAAGGCGGCGCCGTGGCAGACGACCGCCTCCGCGGCCTCCATCGCCCGCGCGTTGAACTCCGGCGGGCCGCTCAGCCCCAGCGGATGTCCCGGCGCCGGCAGCGCGAGCCGCAGGCCGGTCACCCCGAGGGCGCGCAGCCGCCCGAGCGCGAGCGTGAGCCCGACGGGGCCCGACTCGCCGGGCAGCCCCTCCATCCGGTGCACGGCGTCGTCCCCGACGATGGTGACCACGGCGTCGTCGGGTGAGACAAGTCCGGCGAAAAGGGCATTTCCCCATGCCGCAAGGCGTCCTGAACGCGGTTCCGAGAGCATGCCTCCACCCTAAGGACCGGACCGATGGAATGGTCGGGCCGACCGGTGGCGTAGATTTCGTCGAGGGCAGCGCCCACAACGCGCACGCACAGCCGAGACGCCGAGACGGTCACACTGCAAGGGGAGACAACGCGCTCATGAGCGATGTTCTGGAGCTTCAGGACGTATCCGTGGTCCGGGAGGGCCGGGCTCTGGTGGACCAGGTCTCCTGGTCGGTCAAGGAGGGCGAGCGCTGGGTCATCCTCGGACCCAACGGCGCCGGCAAGACCACCCTGCTCAACGTCGCGTCCAGCTACCTCTACCCCAGCAAGGGCACCGCGACCATCCTCGGCGAGACCCTCGGCAGGCCCGGTACCGACGTCTTCGAGCTGCGCCCGCGCATCGGCATGGCCGGCATCGCGATGGCCGACAAGCTCCCCAAGCGCCAGACCGTCCTGCAGACCGTGCTGACCGCCGCGTACGGCATGACGGCCGGCTGGCAGGAGGAGTACGAGGACGTCGACGAGCAGCGCGCCCGCGCCTTCCTCGACCGCCTCGGCATGACCGAGTACGTGGACCGCAGGTTCGGCACCCTGTCCGAGGGCGAGCGCAAGCGCACCCTCATCGCCCGCGCCCTGATGACCGACCCCGAACTGCTCCTCCTCGACGAACCCGCCGCGGGCCTCGACCTCGGCGGCCGCGAGGACCTGGTCCGCCGCCTCGGCCGGCTCGCCCGCGACCCCATCGCCCCCTCGATGATCATGGTCACCCACCATGTCGAGGAGATCGCCCCCGGCTTCACCCACGTCCTGATGATCCGTCAGGGCAAGGTGCTCGCCGCCGGCCCGCTGGAGCTCGAACTCACCTCCCGCAACCTCTCCCTCTGCTTCGGCCTCCCGCTCGTCGTCGAACAGGTGGGTGACCGCTGGACCGCTCAGGGCCTGCCGCTGTCCTGAACCACGTCCCGACCCTGTGAAGTACCCGCGAAAACAAGGGCAAGAAGGCCCTCCTTCCCCATCGCGCCCTGTCCGAGGCGGGACCCGCGGACCTACCATGACGATGTGAACGACATCGACGCATGGGTGTGGTGGCTCGTCGGCGCGGCTGCGCTCGGAATCCCGCTCGTGGTCACGGCGATGCCGGAGTTCGGCATGCTCGCGGTGGGCGCCGTCGCCGCCGCGGTCGTGGCCGGGCTCGGGTTCGGTGCCGTGGCCCAGGTCATCGCCTTCGTCGTCGTCTCCGTCGCCCTCATCGCCGTGGTGCGGCCCATCGCGGCCAGGCACAGTGCACAGCGCCCTCAACTCGCCACAGGCGTGGATGCGTTGAAGGGGAAGCAGGCCGTCGTCCTGGAGCGCGTCGACGGCTCCGGAGGCCGGATCAAACTGGCCGGCGAGATCTGGTCCGCACGTTCGCTCGACGCCGGCAGTGCCTACGAGGTGGGCCAGGAAGTCGACGTCGTGGAGATCGAAGGAGCCACCGCGATCGTCATCTGACCTCGCAGGACTCAACTGAAGCGAACAGCCCCCGAGTTGTGCGACGGTCTGACAGACTCGACCAGCAAGATCTTCAACAGCCCATAAGATCTTCCGAAAGTGCCGAGGCGGAGAAGGGGTACGGGGAACGACGATGGAACCGGTCATCATCGTCCTGATCATTCTGGTGGTGTTGGTCTTCATCGCCCTGATCAGGACGATCCAAGTCATCCCGCAGGCCAGCGCCGCCATCGTCGAGCGCTTCGGCCGCTATACGCGGACTCTCAACGCGGGCCTCAACATCGTCGTCCCGTTCATCGACACGATCCGCAACCGCATCGACCTGCGTGAGCAGGTCGTGCCGTTCCCGCCGCAACCGGTGATCACCCAGGACAACCTGGTCGTCAACATCGACACAGTCATCTACTACCAGGTGACCGACGCCCGGGCCGCGACGTACGAAGTGGCCAGCTACATCCAGGCGATCGAGCAGCTCACCGTCACCACGCTCCGCAACATCATCGGTGGCATGGACCTCGAGCGGACCCTGACCTCCCGCGAGGAGATCAACGCGGCCCTGCGCGGCGTCCTCGACGAGGCCACCGGCAAGTGGGGCATCCGCGTCAACCGCGTCGAGCTCAAGGCGATCGAACCGCCCACCTCCATCCAGGACTCGATGGAGAAGCAGATGCGCGCCGACCGTGACAAGCGCGCCGCGATCCTCACCGCCGAAGGTACGCGCCAGGCCGCCATCCTCACCGCCGAGGGCGAGAAGCAGTCCCAGATCCTGCGGGCCGAAGGCGAGGCGAAGGCCGCCGCCCTGCGCGCCGAGGGTGAAGCCCAGGCGATCCGCACGGTCTTCGAGTCCATCCACGCCGGCGACCCCGACCAGAAGCTGCTCAGCTACCAGTACCTCCAGATGCTCCCGAAGATCGCCGAGGGCGACGCCAACAAGCTCTGGATCGTCCCCAGCGAGATCGGCGACGCGCTCAAGGGCCTGTCCGGCGCGATGGGCAACTTCGGCCTCGGCGGCCCTCCCGGCGGCGCCCCCACCCCCGCCCCCGGCAAGGCGACGGAACGCCGCGAGACGCCGTCCATAGACTGAGCCGCCGCGACAGACAACAGGGGCCCGCCTTCCCGGGAAGGCGGGCCCACATCTCGTCAGGGGCGCGCGCAACCGCGCGACCGGCGACAGGACACCCGCCCCCGCCGTACGGCCGAAAGCCCTACGGTCAGGCGGCGTCCCGTGCAAGCCAGGAAGGCAGCGCCCGAAACTCCTCCGCCCCCAGCGTCAGCAGCATCGCGTCCTGCGGAGTCGGCTCGAACGGCTCCCGCAGCAGCGGCATCCCCGCCTGCTCCGGAGTCCGGTCGGCCTTGCGGTGATTGTCCTCCGCGCACGAGGCGACCGTGTTGAGCCACGCGTCCTGACCGCCCTGCGACCGCGGCACCACGTGGTCCACGGTCGTCGCCCGCCGTCCGCAGTACGCGCACCGGTGCCGGTCCCTGACCAGCACACCCCGCCTCGACCAGGGCGCTCGTCTTCGGAACGGCACCTTCACGTACCTGCACAGCCGGATCACCCGGGGCACGGGTATGTCGAGCGCGGCTCCGCGCATGCGCAGCTCGGGGTGGGCCTGCTCGACGACGGCCTTGTCCTGCAGCACCAGAACGACGGCTCGGTTCAACGTCACCGTCGACAGCGGCTCGAAGCTCGCGTTCAGCACCAGCGTGTCCCGCATCCAGCCCACCTCCCATGCGCACCGGCCCACCCACTGGCGGGCTTGGATCAACTCTGGCCGGGCACGCCGAGATGGACAACGCAATAAAAAGTGCCCGCCCTCGATCACTTCCATGACCGGGGACGGGCAAACGTTCCATGAACGTCAGGCTTCCGCGGGCACCTCGTACTCACCGATCAACTGGGCACGCGCGATCGCGTGGAACCGCAGATTGAAGCCGACGAAGGCCGGACTGGCGTCCGCGTCCGGGCCGAGCTTCTCCTGGTCCACGGCGTACACCGTGAACACGTACCGGTGCGGCCCGTCCCCGGGGGGCGGGGCGGCGCCACCGAAGTCCCTGGACCCGTAGTCGTTGCGAGCCTGCACCGCGCCCTCGGGAAGCCCCTCGAACGTGCCGGTGCCCGCGCCGACCGGAAGCTCGGTCATGGAAGCCGGGATGTCGAACAGCACCCAGTGCCAGAACCCGCTGCCCGTCGGGGCGTCGGGGTCGTAGCACGTCACGGCGAAGCTCTTGGTCCCGGCCGGGAAACCCTCCCACCGCAGCTGCGGCGAGGTGTTGCCGGCCGCGTAGACCTGAGCGTCCTTGAGCGTGGCGCCCTCCTGGACGTCCTCACTCGTCACCGTGAAGGCCGGCACGGGCGGATGGAAGTCGTGGGGGAGCGGCCGCCGCTTGAGCTCGGTCACCTCGGTACCTCCTGATCGATTACGGAATCAGCAGTTCCGAGCCTAGAACCAGTTCCGCTTGCTGCCGACCTCGGACAGCCAATGGTTCAGATACCCCGCCCAGTCGGTCCCGTGGAAGTCGTGCTGACCCACCTGGAACGACCGGTAGGTGTCGCTGCCCTCGCTGAACAGTCCGGACTTCTTGTCCATCTCCAGGACGACGTCCATGGCGTGCTCGTCGGCCACGAAGCTCAACTCGACCTGGTTGAGGCCCCGGTACTGCGACGGTGGGTAGAACTCGATCTCCTGGTAGAACGGCAGCGTCTGGCGCGTCCCCCGGATGTGCCCGCGCTCCATGTCCGCGCTCTTGAAGCGGAAGCCCAGCTGGATGAACGCGTCCAGGATCGCCTTCTGCGCCGGCAGCGGGTGCACGTTGATCGGGTCCAGGTCGCCGGAGTCGATGGCGCGGGCGATCGCCAGCTCGGTGGTCACACCGATGTTCATACCGCGCAGTGCCTGGCCGTCGATCATGGTGACCGGTGTCTCCCACGGGATCTCGATCCCGAACGGCACGGCGTGCACGGCCCCGGCCTGGAGCTCGAAGGCCCCGCCGAGGCGCACCTTCGTGAACTCGATGTTCTGCTTGTACTCCTGGTCGCCGCTCTCGACCTCGACCTTCGCCTGAAGTCCCACGGACAGGCCTTCGATGTCCTGGTTGACGGACCCGCCCTGGATCCGCACCTCACCCTGGACGACGCCACCCGGAACGACGTTGACCTCGGTCAGCACCGTCTCGACCGAGGCCCCGCCGGCCCCCAGACTCGCGAGCAGCTTCTTGAACGCCATGACTCTCCCTTTACGTATGGATCCTTGATCCCTACCAACGCGATCCGGGTCCACCCGGTTCCGCGCCCTCACCCTGGCAAGCAGACGAATCCTTGACCAGCCCTTGGCTCCGACGGTCTGGACTAGGCTCGGGCCGCATGATCACGCCCCCGGACCGTACGCCACTCCCCAGGGAGTTCTTCGATCGCCCTGTCCTGGACGTCGCCCCGGATCTGCTGGGCCGCATCCTCGTGCGCACGACCCCCGACGGTCCGGTCGCCCTGCGCCTCACGGAGGTCGAGGCCTACGACGGCATGAACGACCCCGGCTCCCATGCCTATCGCGGCCGTACCGCCCGCAACGGAGTGATGTTCGGTCCGCCCGGTCACGTGTACGTCTACTTCACCTACGGCATGTGGTTCTGCATGAACCTCGTATGCGGTCCCGAGGACCGGGCGAGCGCGGTCCTGCTCCGCGCCGGTGAGGTGCTCGAAGGCGTCGAGCAGGCGCGTAAACGTCGACTCTCGGCCCGAAACGACAAGGAACTGGCCAAAGGCCCCGCGCGCCTGGCCACGGCCCTGGACGTGGATCGTGCCCTGGACGGTACGGACGCATGCGCCCCCGGGGAGACCCCGTTGCGCATCCTGACGGGCACCCCTATCGCATCCGACCAGGTACTCAACGGTCCGCGCACCGGGGTGGCCGGCGACGGAGCCGTGCACCCGTGGCGCTTCTGGGCCGCCAACGACCCGACCGTGAGCCCTTATCGGGCGCACGTCCCCAGGCGCCGCCGAAGTTGACGCACCCTTGCAAGGTGCGTAACGTAGCCCGAGCCGCTTGAACCGGGTACGGCGATCGCCAGCAGCCGGAAGCGGCCAAACCACTACCTACGGTCACCCTCAGCGAGGGCGAATTCGGCGTGTCCGCATGCCTGAATTCAATTGCGCGGAACTCGATTATGAGTTGCAGAGGGAATCGGCTAACGTAGTGAATGTCGAAAGGCCCCGCCGACCGGGAATCAGACGCCGAAAGGATCTGATAGAGTCGGAAACACCGAAGGGAAGCGCCCGGAGGAAAGCCCGAGAGGGTGAGTACGAAGGAAGCGTCCGTTCCTTGAGAACTC
>NZ_JBIWOE010000027.1:0-120035 GCF_044767585.1 Streptomyces sp. NPDC101225 | reverse complement strand
CCCCGGCCCATTCCCCCATCACCACAAAACGAGTCTGGCCCCGCCGCTCACGCGGCGGGGCCAGAACCCCAAGATCTTCATGAGCCTTCTAGGGGGTGTCTGACACCCCCCAGGGGAGGAAATCCGTTGGCCCCGATCTGCGGCGCCCGTCTACAATCTCCGCTCTTGCCCGCCTCCCCCGTGGAGCGCCGCCGCCCGGACGGAAACCGGCCGGCCTCTCAGCCACCTGCTCGTAGGTACCCGGAGGCATCGCCTTGTCCACGCCCGTCGACGACCCCCTCGAACCCCTCTCCCGAGAGCGCTCCCACCTCGCCTCCTCGCGCGCCGCCCTGCGGGCCATGCGCGAGGACGTCGAGTCCCTCGACATCAGCGACGTCACCGCGAACTGGGTCAACGCCGCGGTGCTGGCCCGCCAGATCGACGAGCGTGTCGAGGCGCTGGCCGACCTCAGCGACACCCCGCTGTTCTTCGGCCGGCTCGACTATCTGCACGCCCCCGGCGCCGAGCGGGCCGAGGGGGCGGACGAGAGAACGGGGCGCGAAGCGCCTTCCCTGCACGGGCGGGAGCGGGAGACGGGCGGGCGCTTCTACATCGGGCGCCGGCACGTGCACGACCACGACGGCGACCCGATGGTGATCGACTGGCGCGCGCCGGTCTCGCAGCCGTTCTACCGGGCCTCCAAGAAGGACCCGATGGACGTCTCGCTGCGCCGCCGCTTCGGCTACACCCGCGGCGAGATCACGGCCTACGAGGACGAGCACCTCTCCGACCCGGGCGAGGCCGCCCGCACCAGCAAGCTGCTCCAGCAGGAGATCGAGCGCCCGCGCGTGGGCCCCATGCGCGACATCGTCGCCACCATCCAGCCCGAGCAGGACGAGATCGTCCGCAGCGGGCTGGGCGGCACGGTGTGCGTGCAGGGAGGCCCCGGCACCGGGAAGACGGCGGTCGGCCTGCACCGGGTCGCCTACCTCCTCTACGCCCACCGGGAACGGCTCGCCCGCACCGGCACCCTCGTCATCGGGCCGAACCGCTCCTTCCTGCACTACATCGAGCAAGTGCTGCCCGCGCTGGGCGAGCTGACCGTGCGGCAGGCCACCGTCGACGACCTCGTGGCGGGCACCGTGGAGGTGCGGGGCAGCGACGCGGCGCCCGCCGCGATCGTCAAGGGCGACGCACGGATGGCGGAGGTGCTGCGCCGGGCGGTCCTCTCGCACGTCACCCTGCCCACCGAGCCGGTCGTGGTGGTGCGCGGCTCCCGCCGCTGGCGCGTGCCCGCGTACGAACTGCAGGACATCGTCCGCGAGTTGCTCGACCGCGGCATCCGCTACGGCGCCGCCCGCGAGGCCCTTCCGCAGCGCATCGCGCACGCCGTGCTGGTGCAGATGGAGCGCTCGGGCGAGGCGCCCGACGACCGGGTGCAGGACGCGGTGGCCCGCAACGCCGCGGTGAAGGCGGCCGTCAAACAGCTCTGGCCGCCGGTCGACCCGGCCAAGCTCGTGCTGCGCCTGCTCACGGACGCGGACTTCCTCGCCGCGCACGCGGACGGCGTGCTCACCGGGGACGAGCAGAAGACGATCCTGTGGGCGAAGCCGGCGCGGTCGGTGAAGTCAGCCAGGTTCTCGTCCGCGGACGCGGTGCTGGTCGACGAGGCGACGGACCTCGTGCGGCGCACGCCCTCCCTCGGCCATGTGGTGCTGGACGAGGCGCAGGACCTCTCGCCCATGCAGTACCGCGCGGTCGGCCGCCGCTGCACCACCGGCTCGGCGACCGTCCTGGGCGACCTGGCGCAGGGCACCACGCCCTGGTCGACGCGGAGCTGGGACGAGGCGCTGGCCCACCTCGGCAAGCCGGAGGGCGTCGTCGAGGAGCTGACCGCCGGCTTCCGCGTCCCGACGGACGTCATCGGCTACGCCTCCCGGCTGCTCCCGCACATCGCCCCCGGCCTGACCCCGGTCGCCTCGGTCCGGGAGAACCCGGGCTTCTTCGACCTCCGCCCGTCCGCCGGCACCGCCGACGTGGTCGCCGCCTGCGAGGAGTTGCTCCGCAACGAGGGCTCGACGGGCCTGATCGCGGCGGACGCCCGGGTGCCGGCTCTCGCGCAGGCGCTGGCGGCGGCCGGACTCCCGTACCTGGCCCCGGGCGAGGAGACGACCGCCGAGACCCGGCTCACCCTGGTCCCGGCATCCCTGGCCAAGGGCCTGGAGTACGACTACGTGGTGCTCGACGAACCGCGGGCGGTGGTCGACGGCGAGCCCGACGAGCGGACCGGGCTGCGCCGGCTGTACGTGGCCCTGACCCGAGCGGTGTCGGGCCTGATCGTGACGCACGCGGCGCCGCTGCCGCCCCAGTTGCACGGCTGAGGCGGCGCCGGGGGCCCTCGACGCCGGTTGCCGGGCGCGGGTGCGCGGGGGTTTCCCGCGCGGTTCCCCGCGCCCCGCGGGCGGGACCCGTCACCGTGTGTCCAGCACCTGCCGCCACTCCCGCACGGCCTCCCGCGACACGGGCCCCTCCCAGCCGCCGGGCCGCGCCGCGCCGCCGATGTGGAACGCCTCGACGCCCGCCGCCTTCAGCTGGGGCACGTGCTCCAGGCGGAGCCCGCCGCCGACCATGATCTGCGGCTCGTAGCCCGGCTGCCCGCGCCGCGCCGCCTCGGCGAGCAGCACGGGCAGGCCGTCGTCCACACCCGTGGCCGAGCCGGCGGTGAGGTACGCGTCGAGGCCCGGCAGGCCGTCGAGCTGCTTGCGCAGGGCGTCCCGGTCGGCGGCACGGTCGATGGCCCGGTGGAAGGTCCACGGGCAGCCGTCCAGCTCCGCCACCAGGCACTCCACGGCAAGGAGGTCGACGGTGCCGCCCGCGTCGAGGAACCCGAGCACGAACTCCTCGGCGCCCGCGGCCCGCATCCGCGCGGCGGCCTGCAGCAGCCGCTCGGCGTCCCCGACCGCGAACCCGTCCGCCAGCCGCAGCATCACGCGCAGCGAGATGTCGACGGCGGCGCGGATCCGGGCGAAGGTCTCGACCGACGGGGTCAGCCCGTCGGCCGCCATGTCGGTGACCAGCTCGAGGCGGTCCGCGCCTCCGGCCTGGGCGGCGACCGCGTCCTCGACTCCGAGGGCGATCACCTCCAGGACTGCACGCTTGCTCATGGGGCCCCATTCGTCGACTCGGCGGGCGGTACAGGTCTAGTCCAATTCACAGCCTAGCCCGTGCCCCCGCCGGTCCACGACGCCCCGGCGTCACCCGAAGAGGTTCAGCTCCCCCGCGTCCACGCCCACCAGCTCGAAGCCGGCCGTCTCCACCGGCCGCCCCGAGTACAGCCGTACGAGGTCGGCGGCGCCGCCGATGAAGCGGGCCGGGGGCCGCGCGGCGGCCAGGTCACCGAGGCGCTGCGGCTCGTCCACGTCGTCGAGGTCGGCGTGCAGCGGCGGATGCGCCTTCTCCCGGGTGATCCGCACGAGCAGGGTGAGCGCGTCCGGCAGTCCGGGCCCCGCGTACGCCCCCGGCTCCCCGAAGGTGTCGCGCACGTCACCGGCGTGCACCCACTCCCCCAGCGCGACCATGTCCAGCACCCCGCCCGCCTTGGCGATCACCGGCCCGGCCTCGGTCATCCCGCGCTCCAGCTCGTCGACGACCTGCGCGTTCGTCCACTCCGCGCGCTCGGCGATGTCGCGGTCGTTGGACGCGGGCGAGAACACGCCCTTCTCGTAGCGGCTCTCCACCACCCGCATCAGCGCGGACGAGCAGTGCGCGAGCACATCCCGCACCGACCACCCGGGACACCCGGCGGTCGGCAGCGCGAAGTCGTCGTCCGGCCGCGCCCGCAGCAGCGGCACCAGCGCGTCCCGCTCGGTGATCAGCAGCCGTCCGGGCAGTTCGGGGTCACGTACCTCGGCAGAAGTCATGCGTTCCACGCTAGGGGGTGTTTCGAAGGTGGCGTCGTCCGCCCGCGGGGCAGGCGGGATTTTCGCAACACGCCCTAACGCCGCGGCCGGACGGGCGGTCCGGGCCCGCGGGGATCGGCGGGAGAATGGGCGCATGGCCGATCTCGACGCTCTGCGCTTCCGCTGGACCCGTGCGCTGGAAGGAGCCCGCGGCGGCGGTGCCGGGCCCGACCCCGCGCCGTACGCCGACAACCTGCTGGCCCGCTGGCAGGAGCCGCAGCGGCACTACCACACGCTCACGCATCTGACGGCGGTGCTGGAGCACGTCGACCTGCTGGAGGCGTACGCCGCCGACCCGGACGTGGTGCGCCTCGCGGCCTGGTTCCACGACGCGGTCTACCTGCCCGACCGCTCCGAGAACGAGGAGCGCTCCGCCCGCCTGGCCGAACGCGCCCTGCACGAGGCGGGGGTGCCGGAGCACAGGACCGCCGAGGTGGCCCGGCTGGTCCGTCTCACCGTCACCCACGACCCGGCCGACGACGACCGGGACGGCCAGGTCCTGTGCGACGCCGACCTCGCGATCCTCGCCGCGTCCCCGTCGGTGTACGCCGCCTACACCGCCGCCGTCCGCGAGGAGTACCACTTCGTGCCGAACCACGCCTTCCGCACCGGCCGCGCCGCGATCCTGCGTCAGCTCCTCGGTCTTCGGCGACTGTTCAGGACGCCGTACGGACAGGCCGAGTGGGAGGCGACGGCGCGCTACAACCTCGGCGCGGAGCTGGAAATCCTGTCGCTTCCCGAGGACCCCGCGTCCTAGTCTGCGGCCTATGCGTGCATGGGGCGGGTACAGGGTGCAGGAGGCCGTCGAGGGCTGCGTCGCGGTGCTGCGGACGGCCGCGGACCGGGACTGGACGGCGGTGCGGGCCGGCCGATTGGAGTGGAACTGCCACGAGACGGCGTTCCACATCGCCGAGGAC
This sequence comes from Streptomyces sp. NPDC101225, assembly GCF_044767585.1. Classification (NCBI taxonomy): domain Bacteria; kingdom Bacillati; phylum Actinomycetota; class Actinomycetes; order Kitasatosporales; family Streptomycetaceae; genus Streptomyces; species Streptomyces sp. NPDC101225. The sequence continues at coordinate 115,180 of NZ_JBIWOE010000027.1, read as the reverse complement.
CTCATCGCGTACGCCGCCAACCTCGCGGGGCGCGCCCAGGACGCCTACGTCCCCTTCGACATCACGCTCGACGAGGGCACCGGCAACGCGGGCCTGCTGCAGGTGATCGAGACGACGGGCGCCCTGTTCGCCGCCACCCTCCGCACGACGCCGCGCGAGGTCCGCGCCTTCCACCCGTACCCGTTCCGCAGCGCGAACCGCGAGGGCTTCGCCGCGATGGGCGTCGCCGAGGTCCTCGCCCACACGTACGACATCGCCGAGGGCCTGGGCCTGGCCTACGAACCGCCCGCCACCCTGCCCGAGTTCGTCCTCACCCACATCTTCCCGCACGTCCAGCCGGGCCCCGACCACTGGCGGACCCTCCTGTGGGCCACCGGCCGCGGCGACCTGCCCGGCCGCGCCCCGGTCACCGAGTGGCGCTGGCACAACAACCTCGTCATCCCGGCCGGTCGCCTCACCCTTCAGGGCATCACCCCGGCGTCCGCGCGCGACCTGGTGATGGGCGGTGACGGCGGGTTCGACTGGATCGAGGGCGGCCCGTTCGACGGCACCCGGGAGGCCTCCGGCTTCATGCTGAAGGCGTACGAAGGGGGCGTGCACCGGCCGGAGTTCGGCGTCTTCGCCCTCGTGCGCCGCGAGGACGGCCGCGCGGTCGGCGGCATGGGCTTCCACGGCCGCCCCGACGAGGAGGGCCGGACCGAGATCGGCTACGACCTCGCCGAGAACGCCCGCGGCAACGGCTACGCGACCGAGGCCCTGCGCGCCCTGTCCGACTGGGCCTTCGCCCGCGACGACGTCCGCAGCCTCTTCGCCACGATCGACCGTGCCAACCGCCCCTCCCAGGCGGTCGTCACCCGCGCGGGCTTCCGGCAGGTCAGCGAGGACGGGGAAGGACTCGCCTTCGAACTGCGCCGCTAGTGCTGTGGCCGGGAAGCACCCCCTAGGGACGCCCCTTGGGCCGGCGCAGCCCCGCCCCCGTCAGCAGCCGCACCACCTCGCGGCTGCTGACCTCCACCGCGCCGGCGCGCACCACGTCCGCGTACCGGTGCGAGGGGATGTCGTAGTGGTCGCGTTCGAAGGCGCGGCGGGGCACGCCCAGCTCCGCGGCGAAGACGTGCAGTTCGTCGTAGGACAGATCGCTGACCAGGTGCGACCACATCCGGCCATGGCCCGGCCAGGTGGGCGGGTCGATGTAGACCGTCACGAGGAGGCCGCTCCGCCGACGGCCTGCGCCAGCGACCCCAGCGCCGCGACCTTCACGCCCGCCTGGTGGCAGACCCAGTGCGGATCGGGGCCCAGCTCCGGTTCGACCTCCAGGGCGTGCGGGTCGCCCCCGCCGCAGACCGGGCACAGCGGCCAGCGGCCGTACGCCTCCAGCAGGGCGTCCTGGACGTCCTGGGCGACCAGGCCCGCCACGTAGCCCGCGCCCTGCGGCCACTGCTCGACCCACCAGCGCCGCTGCACGACGGACTCCTCGACCATCGACACCACGTCCGAGGCCGTGACGTCGCCTGCGGACAGATCGGCCAGGACGAGGGCGCGTGCGGCGTGCAGGGTCTGTTCCAGGGGACTGATCGGGTGCATGCCCCCCATTGTGCGCACTCTTGACCGCGGGGCCGAGCCGAAAATATCTTTCATACGTGACCCAGAACGTGAAGGAAATTTTCGCCACCGAGGGAGCGGGCACGCCGGGCGCGGCGCCCCCGGCGCCTCCCGCACCGGCCGCGCTCGCCGCGAAGGTGCGCACCCTCGGGCCCTCCATGACCCGCTCCATGCAGCGGGTCGCCGAGGCCGTGGCCGGCGACCCGGCCGGCTGCGCGGCCCTCACGGTCACCGGCCTCGCCGAGCTCACCGGCACCAGCGAGGCGACGGTCGTGCGGACGGCCCGGCTGCTCGGCTACCCCGGATACCGCGACCTGCGGCTCGCCCTGGCCGGGCTGGCCGCCCAGCAGCAGTCCGGGCGGGCGCCCGCCATCACCACCGACATAGCCGTCGACGACCCCATAGCCGACGTCGTGGCGAAACTCGCCTACGACGAGCAGCAGACCCTCGCGGACACGGCGGCCGGACTCGACACCGTGCAGCTCGCCGCCGCGGTGAGCGCGGCGGCCGCCGCGCGGCGGATCGACGTCTACGGCGTCGGGGCGTCCGGCCTCGTCGCCCAGGACCTGGTGCAGAAGCTGCTGCGCATCGGGCTGCTGGCACACGCGCACAGCGACCCGCACCTGGCCGTGACCAACGCGGTGCAGCTGCGCGGGGGCGACGTCGCCATCGCCATCACGCACTCGGGATCGACCGGGGACGTCATCAAGCCGCTGCGGGTCGCCTTCGAGCACGGAGCGACCACCGTCGCGATCACGGGACGGCCGGACGGAGCGGTCAGCCAGTACGCCGACCACGTGCTGACGACGTCCACCGCCCGGGAGAGCGAGCTGCGCCCCGCGGCGATGTCGTCCCGGACCAGCCAGCTTCTCGTGGTGGACTGCCTGTTCGTGGGAGTGGCGCAGCGCACGTACGAGACGGCGGGACCTGCCCTTGCCGCGTCCTACGAGGCACTGGCCCATCGGCACAGGCGGTAGACCGTAGAACCGGAGGCTGTGGATCGCCTGCGGACCGATGGGGCTGGTCGCACAGTTCCCCGCGCCCCTGAAAGACCTTCACCGGACCGTACGTCGAAAGAGCCGCGCCCCTATGACCTCCACCTCCAGCCCCCGTGGACTCCGAGCCGACCTGGAAGCGATGACCACCGAGGCGTTCCGGCCCGAACTCGCCGAGATCGACCGGCTGCCCACGCTCGAGATCGCGCGGCTGATGAACGGCGAGGACACCACCGTGCCCCAGGCCGTCGCCGAGCGGCTGCCCGAGATCGCCGCCGCCATCGACGCCGTCGCGGAGCGGATGGCGCGCGGGGGGCGGCTGATCTACGCCGGGGCCGGCACCGCCGGGCGGCTCGGGGTGCTGGACGCCTCCGAGTGCCCGCCGACCTTCAACACCGACCCGGACCAGGTCGTCGGCCTGATCGCGGGCGGGCCCGAGGCGATGGTGACCTCCGTCGAGGGCGCCGAGGACTCCGCGCAGCTCGCGCGCGACGATCTCGACGCGCTCGGCCTCCTCGCCGCCGACACCGTGGTCGGCGTCTCCGCCTCCGGCCGCACCCCGTACGCGATCGCCGCCGTGGAACACGCCCGCGCGCTGGGCGCGTTGACGGTCGGGCTGTCCTGCAACGCCGGCAGCGCGCTCGCCGGGGCCGCCGAGCACGGCCTGGAGATCGTCGTCGGGCCCGAGCTGCTCACCGGCTCCACCCGCCTCAAGGCGGGCACGGCCCAGAAGCTCGTGCTCAACATGGTCTCGACGATCACCATGATCCGGCTCGGCAAGACGTACGGGAACCTGATGGTCGACGTACGCGCCTCGAACGAGAAGCTGCGCGCCCGCTCCCGCCGTATCGTCGCCCTCGCCACGGGTGCGTCGGACGACGAGATCGAGCGGGCCCTCGCCGCCACCGACGGCGAGGTGAAGCACGCGATCCTGGCCCTGCTGTCCGGCGTCGACGGCCCGACGGCGGCCCGTCTGCTGGCGGACTCCGACGGCCATCTGCGGGCGGCGCTGGAGGCGGCGGCCGACTGACGGTCCTCTCAGCAGGGCAGTCTCCCCTCGCTGTTGGCCTTGCGGACACGGGCCCGCAACACCTCCTCCGGGGACGCGGTCCGGGCCGACTCCGGCGGGCAGTCCCACTCGCGCCCCCCGGCAACGGGGCGCAGCTGCACCCGGCCGCCGACATGCCCCATGGCCTCGCCGATCCGTCCGTCCCGTACGTCGGTCACGTACGTGCCGACCGGCGGCCGCTCCCCGCGCAGCACCGAGGCCAGCCGCTCGGCGGTACGGATGTTGCAGCGGCCGAGGTCGACCAGGGGGAACGGCTCGTCGCTCGCGCCGGTGACGGGGTCGACGGTGAGGGAGGGCAGGACGACGCCGACGCCCGCGAGGGCGCTCCGCAGGGTTTCGACGACTTCTTCGGTCGACCGCACGTTGCTCGTACCTCCACGCTGAGTTCACTGTTCGCGACCCAGCGTGTCCATCCCGCCTCTAGCCTGGCCATACGTGCCGTCCAACAACCATGTCTGTCGGACAGGGAGTTGCCCATGCCGGGACCGAAGGATCTCGACCCGTCGTCATCACCCCGAGCGCTCCTGGGCGCGGAGCTGCGCCACGCGCGCGAGAAGGCCGGGCTGAGCCAGGAGGAGCTGGGGATACGGCTGTTCGTGAGCGGGTCGTTCGTGGGGCAACTGGAGGCGGGCACGCGGCGGATGCAACCGGAGTATGCGCGGCTGCTGGATGAGGTGCTGGAGACGGAGGACTTCTTCCGGCGGAATTGCCGGGCGGCCGCGAAGTCCCGGTATCCGGAGCACTTCGCCGAGGCGGCGGAGGCGGAGGAGACGGCCACGGAGATCCGGGAGTACGCGCCGCAGCTGATCCCGGGACTGCTGCAGACGCCCGGGTACGCACGCGCCGTGTGCCGGGCCTATCAGCCGACGGCACGGGACGAGGTGATCGAGGCACTGGTGACGGCGCGGACGGAGCGGGCCCGGCTTCTCGCCGATCCAACAGAGCCGCTGTTGTGGGCCGTGGTCGACGAGGCCGCCCTGCGCCGGGTGGCGGGCGGGCGCGCGGTGATGGCGGAGGCACTGCGCCACATCGTCGGGCTGATGCGCCGCAGCCGGGTGATCGTGCAGGTGCTGCCGTTCGACGCGGGAGCACACCCGGCGATGGAGGGTGCCATCAAGCTGATGGACTTCGACAACGCGCCGCCGCTGGTCTACTTCGAGGGACCCGGCATCGGACGCCTGGAGGACGATCCGGCCGCCGTCCACCGGCATCGGCTGACCTATGACCTCCTCACAGCCGGCGCACTGTCTCCGGAGAACTCCCTGGCCTTGATTGAAGCCGTGGCGCAGGATTACGCCCATGAGGAGCATCCCTGAGGCCACCTGGTTCAAGTCCAGCTACAGCGGGGGCAGCGGCGGCAATTGCCTGGAAGTGAGCCACGATTTCCCCACCCACATCCCCGTGCGGGACTCCAAGACCCCCCAAGGCCCACAACTCGCCTTCCGGCCGGCCGCCTGGAAGGAATTCGTCGAAGACCTCAAGCACCCCGCACACTGATACGCATGAACCACGCCCAGCTGACCGCCCTGGGCCGTGCTCTCCGTCTCCTCGGGGAGCACGGTGAAGCCCTCACCGCCGACACGCCGGACGGCAAGCTGCACGAGGTCAAGGCGGACCTCCGCCGCGCCCTGGAGCTGCTGGACGACAGCGTCACCGGCGCCGCGCCCGCGACCCGCTGCCCCGAGCATCCCAACGGGCCCGTGGACGAGAACGCGCACGACCTCTGCCTGCTCTGCGAGACGAGGCGGCGGGCGGCCCGCAGGGCCGAGTACAACGGCGGCCCCCTCCCCGCGCACCCCGGACGGACGGCGCCGTCGCGCTACGGCGTCAGCGCCGACCGTCCGCAGCCCCAGCAGCGCTGGCTGCCGGAGCAGTGGAACGGGCAGACGTGGCAGCTGTGCGGCACGCCGAGGCGGGACCGGCGCGAGGCGGAGCTGTACATCACCGCCCAGCGCCGCGGCCCCCGCCCGGCGATGGCGTACCGGCTGGTGCACGAGTTCACCGACTACGAGGTGCTGCGGGTGTGGGGCACGCCCGTGAAGACCGACATCGAGCCGCTGGGGAACCTCTAGGGGGTGTCTGGCGTCAGCTCAGCGACTTGAGCGCCGCCGCGTCGTAGGGCCTCAGCTCCGAGGCACGGCCTTCGAGGATCTTCGCCGCCCACTCCGGGTCCTGGAGCAGCGCGCGCCCGACGGCGACGAGGTCGTACTCCTCGCGCTCCAGCCGGTCCAGCAGGTCGTCGATGCCGCGGATCCCCGACCCCTCACCGGCGAAGGCGCGGATGAAGTCGCCGTCGAGGCCGACGGAGCCGACCGTGATGGCGGTCTTGCCGGTCAGCTTCTTGGTCCAGCCGGCCAGGTTGAGGTCGGCGCCGTCGAACTCGGGCAGCCAGTAGCGGCGCGTGGAGGCGTGGAAGGCGTCGACGCCCGCGGCGGCCAGCGGCGCGAGGATGGCCTCCAGCTCCTGAGGGGTCTCGGCGAGCCGGGCGTCGTAGGCCTCCTGCTTCCACTGCGAGTAGCGGAAGAGGATCGGGAAATCGGGCGAGACCGCCTCGCGCACCGCCGCCACGATCTCCTGCGCGAACTTCGCGCGGGCCACGCGGTCGCCGCCGTAGGCGTCCGTGCGGCGGTTGGTGCCCGCCCACAGGAACTGGTCGAGGAGGTAGCCGTGGGCGCCGTGCAGCTCCACGCCGTCGAAGCCGATGCGCTCGGCGGCGGCCGCGGCCTCGGCGAACGCGCCGATGACGGCGTCGATGTCGGCCTGTGTCATGGGCGTGGCGTCCTCGACGCCGGTGACGCGCAGACCGGAGGGACCGTGCGAGGGGGCGTCCGGGTAGGGGGCGTCGCCCTGGTTGCGGACCGTGCCGATGTGCCACAGCTGCGGGACGATCGTGCCGCCCGCCGCGTGCACGGCGTCCGCGACCCTCCGCCATCCCGCGAGCTGCTCCTCGCCGTGGAAGCGGGGGACGCGGTCGCTCTGGCCGGCCGACTCGTGGCCGACGTAGGTGCCCTCGGTGACGATCAGCCCGACACCCGCGGCGGCCCGGCGGGCGTAGTACGACACGACGTCCTCGCCGGGGATGCCGCCCGGGGAGAACATGCGCGTCATCGGGGCCATGACGATGCGGTTGGGGACGGTGAGGCCGTTGATCGTGGTGGGCCGGGAGAGGATCTCGGCGGCGCGGGAGGTGGCGGGGGCGGTCACGTGGGGTACTCCTCGGGGGCTGAGTTAACCGGTCGGTATGTGCGCACGCATTGTTGCACCACCTTAAGCAATCACCTGCGCGCCGGTTCCCATTCCCGGACGGCCCCAAGCACCCGTGTGACGCCGGACACACGAAAGGGCGGCACCCCCTGCCGGAGCAGGAAGTGCCGCCCTTGCGTCAGGACGTTGATCAGCCGGAGCCGGAGCCCCGGGGCCGATCAGAAGTCCATGTCACCGCCCGGCATGCCGCCACCGGCGGGCGCGGCGGCCTTCTCCGGCTTGTCGGCGATGACGGCCTCGGTGGTCAGGAACAGCGCGGCGATGGAGGCGGCGTTCTGCAGGGCGGAACGCGTGACCTTCGCCGGGTCGATGATGCCTTCCTTGACCAGGTCGACGTACTCGCCGGTCGCGGCGTTCAGGCCGTGGCCCGGGGTCAGGTTGCGCACCTTCTCCACCACGACGCCGCCCTCGAGGCCGGCGTTGACGGCGATCTGCTTCAGCGGGGCCTCGAGCGCGAGCTTCACGGCCTGGGCGCCGGTCGCCTCGTCACCCTCCAGGTCCAGCTTCTCGAAGACGGTGGTCGCCTGGATGAGCGCGACGCCACCACCGGCGACGATGCCCTCCTCGACGGCGGCCTTCGCGTTGCGGACGGCGTCCTCGATGCGGTGCTTGCGCTCCTTGAGCTCCACCTCGGTGGCGGCACCGGCCTTGATGACCGCGACACCGCCGGCGAGCTTCGCCAGGCGCTCCTGCAGCTTCTCGCGGTCGTAGTCCGAGTCGCTGTTCTCGATCTCGGCGCGGATCTGGTTCACGCGGCCCTGCACCTGCTCCGTGGAGCCGGCGCCGTCGACGATGGTGGTCTCGTCCTTGGTGATGACCACCTTGCGGGCGCGGCCCAGCAGGTCGAGGGAGGTGTTCTCGAGCTTGAGGCCGACCTCCTCGGAGATGACCTCGCCGCCGGTGAGGATGGCGATGTCGTTCAGCATCGCCTTGCGGCGGTCGCCGAAGCCCGGGGCCTTGACGGCGACGGACTTGAAGGTGCCGCGGATCTTGTTGACGACCAGGGTCGACAGGGCCTCGCCCTCGACGTCCTCGGCGATGATCAGCAGCGGCTTGCCCGACTGCATGACCTTCTCCAGGAGCGGGAGCAGGTCCTTGACGGAGCCGATCTTGGAGTTGGCGATCAGGATGTACGGGTCGTCGAGCGACGCCTCCATCCGCTCCATGTCGGTGGCGAAGTACGCCGAGATGTAGCCCTTGTCGAAGCGCATACCCTCGGTGAGCTCCAGCTCCAGACCGAAGGTCTGGGACTCCTCGACGGTGATGACGCCTTCCTTGCCGACCTTGTCCATGGCCTCGGCGATGAGCTCGCCGATCTGGGTGTCGGCGGCGGAGATGGAGGCCGTCGAAGCGATCTGCTCCTTGGTCTCGACATCCTTGGCCTGCTCCAGCAGGGCACCGGAGACGGCCTCGACGGCCTTCTCGATACCGCGCTTGAGGGCCATCGGGTTGGCACCGGCGGCTACGTTGCGCAGGCCCTCCTTGACCAGGGCCTGGGCGAGAACGGTCGCGGTGGTCGTACCGTCGCCGGCGACGTCGTCCGTCTTCTTGGCGACTTCCTTGACCAGCTCGGCGCCGATCTTCTCGTACGGGTCCTCGAGCTCGATCTCCTTGGCGATGGAGACACCATCGTTGGTGATCGTGGGGGCGCCCCACTTCTTCTCGAGGACGACGTTGCGGCCCTTGGGGCCGAGCGTCACCTTCACGGCGTCCGCGAGCTGGTTCATGCCGCGCTCGAGGCCGCGCCGCGCCTCCTCGTCGAACGCGATGATCTTGGCCATGTGAAGTGGTCCCTCCAGGACTGGGGGTGATTCCTTCGGACCGCGCCCGCGCCCGCGACGGACGGCACGCCTGCCGTGTGGTTCCTTGCCCCACCCGGCCTGCGGGCCTCACCGACCCGGTCCTTCGTTGTCACTCTCACCTTCAGAGTGCTAACGCCAATGATTAGCACTCGACCCATGAGAGTGCAAGCGCCTACCCAGGGTCCGGGCCGGCACCCCCCGGACATGCCGAAGGGTCCGCACCCAGGGCGCGGACCCTTCGATCAAGAACGGAAGAACGTCGCTGCAGTTGATCCGGCGCGTGCTTCAGCTGGTCGCCAGTCGGACCATGTCCGCCTGCGGCCCCTTCTGGCCCTGCGAGATCTCGAAATCGACCCGCTGACCCTCTTCCAGGGTGCGGTAGCCGTCCATCTGAATCGCGCTGTAGTGGACGAAAACATCCGCACCACCGTCGACCGCGATGAAGCCGTACCCCTTCTCCGCGTTGAACCACTTGACGGTGCCCTGAGCCATGCCTAACTCCCCTATTACTGGCCCTTGCACGGATCCGCACTTCGCGAATCCGGGTCAGACCTCACCCCCCACGGTTGGGGGCGTGCGCCGGAACGCGTCGACCGCGGCTGAATGTATCTGTCCAACTGCCGTCTGCAACAGGTCAATCGGACGAGAAATCCGGGCGCGACCGGTCGGGAATGTACCGAGAATTCACCAGAATCCAGGGCAAGTCGGGCCCCACAAAAGGAGCATAAGGTGCAAAAAACCTGCACACTTTGGCGACTTCTCGCTGCCCGAGAAGTCGGAAGCCATATGCGTCCGGCATGCAGATCCGGGCCGGTTCCCCAACTGTACCGTGCTCAACCATGCAGAATTGCCCCCTCCGCTTCTCTCACGGAGGGGGCAATTCGATGAACTCTTCGTCACCGACCTTACCGACGGTAATAATCGGGGCGCCCGACCTGTTCGTCAGCCGCCGGCGACGGCCGGAATGATCGAGACGCCGGCGCCGTCCGGAGTCGCCGTCTCCAGCCCCTGCTCGAAACGCACGTCGTCGTCGTTCACGTACACGTTGACGAAGCGGCGCAGCTTGCCCTGGTCGTCGAGGACACGGGCGGCGATGCCCGTGTGGTTCTTCTCCAGGTCGGCGATGACCTCGGCGAGGGTCGCGCCTTCGGCGGCGACCTCGGCCTGCCCGCCGGTGTAGGTGCGCAGGATGGTGGGGATACGAACGTTGACGCTCACGTGGAACCTCCGGTCAGCTACGACGCCCGGTCAGGGGCGCGGGGAACTGCGCGACCAGCCCCTACCGGCCCGCAGACGAACAACTACCTCTTACGCGAGTCCGGCCTCGCGGAACGAGTCCAGCCGGGGACGGATGGTCGCCGTCAGCCCCGTCCCGGCCACCGCGTCCAGCGTCTTGAGCCCGTCACCGGTGTTGAGGACCACCGTGGTCAGGCCCGGGTCCAGCACACCGTTCTCGATGAGCTTCTTCGTCACGCCGACGGTCACGCCCCCGGCGGTCTCCGCGAAGATCCCCTCGGTCCGGGCCAGCAGCTTGATCGCGTCGACGACCTGCTCGTCGTTCACGTCCTCCACCGCACCACCGGTGCGCCGCGCGATGTCCAGCACGTACGGGCCGTCGGCGGGGTTGCCGATCGCCAGCGACTTGGCGATGGTGTTCGGCTTCTGCGGGCGGACCACGTCGTGCCCGGCCTTGTACGCCGCCGACACCGGCGAGCAGCCTTCGGCCTGGGCGCCGAAGATCTTGTACGGCCTGTCCTCGACGAGCCCGAGCCGGATCAGCTCCTGCAGGCCCTTGTCGATCTTCGTGAGCTGCGAGCCGGAGGCGATCGGGATCACCAGCTGGTCCGGCAGCCGCCAGCCGAGCTGCTCGCAGATCTCGTACGCCAGCGTCTTGGACCCCTCCGCGTAGTACGGCCGCAGGTTGACGTTCACGAAGCCCCAGCCCTCGCCGGCCGGGTCACCGATCAGCTCGGAGCAGAAACGGTTCACGTCGTCGTAGTTGCCCTCGATGCCCACGAGCTCGCCGCCGTAGACCGCCGCCATGACGACCTTGCCCTGCTCCAGGTCGTGCGGGATGAAGACGCACGAGCGGAAGCCGGCGCGGGCCGCCGCCGCGCCCACGGCACCGGCCAGGTTGCCGGTGGAGGAGCAGGACAGCGTGGTGAAGCCGAAGACGCGCGCCGCCTCCAGGGCCTGCGCGACCACGCGGTCCTTGAAGGAGTGCGTCGGGTTGCCGGAGTCGTCCTTGACGTACAGGCCGCCGCTCACGCCCAGCTCGCGGGCGAGGTTGTCGGCCTTGACGAGCTTGGTCCAGCCGGGGTTGATGTTCGGCTTGTCCGCCACGTCCGCCGGGACCGGCAGCAGGGGCGCGTAGCGCCAGATGTTCGCGGGGCCCGCCTCGATCCGCTTGCGCAGCTCCTCGGTGCCGTAGGCCGAGAAGTCGTACGCGATCTCGAGCGGGCCGAAACACTCCTCGCACGCGAAGACCGGTCCGAGAGGCACCCGGTGCCCGCACTCGCGGCAGCTCAGGGCGGCGGCGGGGCCGAGGTCGACGGTGGTGGAGTCGGTGGTGCTTGCAGCAGTCTGCGCAGCCATGGAGGCGAGGCCCTTTCTCCTCATCTTCCTCACGACGCATCTCGCCGTGAGACGGATTTGGCACCTTCCCTAGCCGGAGAGCCTCGCGGAACGATCAGCAGTGATCTACGAGTACCGGCTGGAGGGTTGCCGGGGCTTCATCGGGCCGTTTCCCTCTGCCCCTCTGGATGAGCTGTATGCGGTTGTGAACGGCGGTGACCCCGGACATGCGATGGTCATCGGCGTTGTTCAAGACTGTAACCGACGACCAGGACAGTTGAGAGAGCCGTCCGTAACGCGAGACAACAGTGAGGAGCCGCCGACCGTGCTGGAAGAAGTCGAGCGCTGGCTGCGCACCCGCTCCTGGTCCGTGGCCGACCGCCCGCTCCACGGGATACTGGCCGCCAAACAGCGCACGGGTCAGTCGGTCTCCGTCGTCCTGCCCGCGCTCAACGAGGAGGAGACGGTCGGCGAGATCGTCGCCGTCATCCGTCACGACCTCATGCAGCAGGTCCCGCTGGTCGACGAGATCGTCGTCGTCGACTCGGGGTCCACCGACCGCACCTCCGCGGTGGCCGCCGCGGCGGGCGCGCGGGTGGTGCACCGGGACGAGATCCTGCCGCGCATCCCGGCCGCGCCCGGCAAGGGCGAGGTCCTGTGGCGCTCCCTGCTCGTCACGGAGGGGGACGTCGTCTGCTTCATCGACGCCGATCTGAGGGAGTTCTCCTCCGACTTCGTCTCCGGGATCGTGGGCCCGCTGCTCACCGATCCGGAGGTCGATCTGGTCAAGGGCATGTACGACCGCCCGCTCGCGGGGGCGGCGGGCCAGGGCGGCCGGGTCACCGAGCTCATGGCGCGCCCCCTGCTGAACATGCACTGGCCGCAGCTGGCCGGTTTCGTGCAGCCGCTCGGCGGCGAGTACGCGGCCCGCCGCAGCCTCCTGGAGCAGCTGCCCTTCCCGGTCGGCTACGGCGTGGAGCTGGGCATGCTGGTCGACGCCCTGCACCTGGTGGGTCTCGACGCGCTCGCCCAGGTCGACGTCGGGGTGCGCAAGCACCGGCACCAGGACGGTCAGGCGCTGGGCCGTATGGCCGCCGCGATCTACCGCACGGCGCAGCTGAGGCTGGCCCGCGGGCATCTCGTGCGGCCGTCGCTGACCCAGTTCGAGCGCGGTGAGGACGGCTTCGAGCCACGGACCTACTCCGTGGACACCGAGGAACGCCCGCCGATGGCGGAGATCGCCGAGTACGCCGAGCGCCGGGTGGCCTGAGACCGCCGGTCACACGCCGTATACGGTCCACCCGCGAGGGGCAACCAAACGTTTGAGCGTTTACGGCCCTGGCTAGGTTGTGGCTTATGGCTTCCACGCACGGCGCTGCTCATCAGGTGCTGGTCGCGTCCAACCGCGGACCGGTCTCGTACAAGATGCAGGACGACGGCTCGCTGTCCCCCAGGCGGGGCGGCGGCGGGCTGGTCTCCGGCCTGTCCGCGATCGGGCCCGACGCGGGTGCCCTCTGGGTGTGCTCGGCCCTGTCCGACGGCGACCGCGAGGCGGTGCGGCGCGGGGTCGGCGAGGACGGCGTACGGATGCTGGACATCCCGGCCGCCGTGCACGCGGACGCGTACAACGGCATCGCGAACTCGGTGCTCTGGTTCGTCCACCACCTGCTGTACCAGACCCCGCTGGAGCCGGTCTTCGACGCGGAGTTCCGGCGCCGGTGGGCGTCGTACGAGACCTACAACCGCGCCTTCGCCGAGGCGCTCGCCGAGGAGGCCGCCGAGGGCGCGGCCGTACTGGTGCAGGACTACCACCTGTGCCTGGTGCCCGGGATGCTGCGCGAGCTGCGCCCGGACCTCAGGATCGGGCACTTCTCGCACACCCCGTGGGCGCCGGCGGAGTACTTCCGGCTGCTGCCGGACGACATCGCCGGGCAGGTGCTGCGCGGCATGCTGGGCGCCGACCGGCTCGGCTTCCTCACCCGGCGCTGGGCGGACGCGTTCACGGCGTGCTGCACGGAGCTGGTGGGCGGCCTCGGCGGCACCGAGGTCGGTGTGCACGGGCTCGGCGCGGACGCGGACTTCCTGCGCCGGCGCGCGCACGAGGCCGACGTGGCCGAGCGGATGACCGCGCTCAGGGCCGAGATCGGGGAGGGCCGCAGGACGGTCGTACGGGTCGACCGCACCGAGTTGTCGAAGAACATCGTGCGCGGGCTGCTGGCGTTCCGGCAGCTGCTCGACGACCGGCCCGAGTGGCGCGAGCGCGTCGTGCACGTGGCGTTCGCCTACCCCTCGCGCCAGGACCTCGCGGTGTACCGGGACTACACGGCCGAGGTGCAGCGGCTGGCCGAGGAGATCAACTCCCGCTACGGCACGCCCGGCTGGACCCCGGTGGTGCTGCACGTCAAGGACGACTTCGCGCGCTCGCTGGCCGCCTACCGGCTGGCCGACGTCGCCCTCGTCAACCCGATCCGGGACGGCATGAACCTCGTCGCCAAGGAGATGCCGGTGGTCTCCGACGAGGGGTGCGCGCTGGTGCTCTCCCGGGAGGCGGGCGCCCACGCGGAGCTGGGCGAGGACGCGATCACCGTGAACCCGTACGACGTCGTCGAGACGGCGAACGCGCTGCACGAGGCGCTGACCATGTCCGCCGGGGAGCGGGCCGAGCGCACGAAGCGGCTGGTGGCGGCGGCGACCGCGCTGCCGCCCGCGCAGTGGTTCCTGGACCAGCTGAACGCGCTGAGGGGTCAGGAGAGTTGAGCCGCCAGTCCGCGTAGCAGCCGGACGACTCCCGCGGGGCCGTCCACCACCAGGTCCGCGCGCTCCCGCAGCTCGGTGACCTCGTCGCTGCCGCTGCACACCAGCAGACCCGGCACGCCGTCGGCGCGCAGCCGCTCGACGGCGGCGAAGGCGGGCAGGTCGCCGAGGTCGTCGCCGGCGTAGAGGACCGCCGAGGCGCCCGTCTCGCGGACGTACTCCAGCAGGGCCACGCCCTTGTCCATGCCCGGCGGGCGCAGTTCCAGGACCAGGCGGCCGGGCTCGACGATCAGGCCGTGGCGCGTGGCGAGGTCGGTCAGGGGTGCGCGCAGCGCCTCGAAGGCGGCCTGCGGGTCGGCGGCGCGGCGGGTGTGGACCGCGACGGCGCGGCCCTTCTCCTCGACCCAGGTGCCCTGCCAGGCGCCCTCGCGGTCGAGGACCCCGGGCAGCTCGGCGCGGACGGCGGCGACGCCGGGGTGCGGGGCGGGGGCGCTGACCTCGCCGCTGACGGCGTCCCAGCGCTCGACGCCGTAGTGGCCGAGGACGATCAGGTGCTCCAGTCCGGGGACGCCCGCGAAGCCGCCGTGGCGGACGGCGACGCCGGCCGGGCGGCCGGTGACGACCGCCACGGAGGCGACCTTCGGGGCGAGGGCGGCGAGCGCCGGCACCGCCTCCGGGTGTGCCCGGGCCTGCTCGGGGTCCGCCACGATCGGGGCGAGGGTGCCGTCGAAGTCGAGTCCGACCACCGTCTTGCCGGGGCCGGCGAGGATCGCCGCGAGTCCGTCGCGGCCGGCCCGGGTGGCAGGCGTCGGCAGGGGGTCCATGGAGTGCGTCGAGTCCGTGTCCGCGGGGATGCCCATGGGGCGACCTTAGCCGGGGTGCCCCCTCAGCGTTCCGCCCGCCGCTGTTCCCGCACCCGCCGCAGCCTGTTCACCGTCACCGGGTCGTGGGCGAGCGCCCTCCTGTCGTCCAGGAGGGCGTTCAGCAGCTGGTAGTAGCGCACGGGGGCCAGGCCCAGCTCCTCGCGGATGGCGCGCTCCTTCGCGCCCGGCCCCGGAAAGCCCCTGCGCTCCAGGGCGAGGACGGCCCGTTCCCGGTCGTCGAGCTGGTCCTGGTCCATGGCTGCACCGTAGCCCCCGGCACCGACAGCGCCTACCGCGCGTTCTCCGCGCGGGAGGCCGTGGACTGCAGCTGCGCGAGGGTGGACTCGGGGCTGCCGTCGGGGGCGACCGCCTTGCCTATGTTCTTCTTGACGGCCGCGGCGACCTGCGCCCAGGAGGTGTTGCCGACCGGGTACAGCTCGGACAGCGGAAGCTGGTCGAGGAACGGCTTGAGATCGGCGTCCCGCCGGTCCGAGCTCATGATCTCGGAGGCGGAGGTGGTGACCGGCAGCAGGTCGTACTCGCGGGAGAAGGCGAGCACGTTCTTGGTGCTGTAGACGAAGTCGAGGAAGTCGCCGACCTGCTGGGCGTGGCCGTTCTTCCTGAAGGCCATCATCCAGTCCGCGACGCCCATCGCGTTCCTGCTCCGCCCGTCGGGGCCGGGCATCGGCACCATGCCGAACTTCACGCCCTTCTTCGCGGCGATCTTCATCAGCGAGGGGTGGCCGTCGAGCATGCCGACGTCGCCGTCGGCGAAGGCCGCGAAGGCGGCGGCGCGGTTGAGCTTGCCGGGCGCGACCGGCCCGGTCAGGCCCTTGTCGACCAGGTCGTCCTTGAGCCAGTCGAAGGTGTCGACGTTCTGCGCGGAGTCGATGCCGTAGGTGCCGAGGTCGTCGGTGTAGCCACCGCCGCCGCTCAGCAGCCACTGCATCGTCTCGGCCTGCGCCTCCTCGGGTCCGAGCGGCAGCGCGTAGGGGTACTTCACGCCCCGCTGCTTGAGCGCCCCGGCGTCGGAGGCGAGTTCGCTCCAGGTCCGCGGCGGGGTGAGGCCGGCGCGCTTGAAGAGGGTCTTGTTGTAGAAGAGCAGCCGGGTGGAGGCCGCGAACGGCATCCCGTACTGCACGCCCTTGACCTGGCCCGCGGTGGCGAGCTGGGAGGCGAGGTCGGCCTGCGCGGTGATGGAGAGCAGGTCGTCGGCCGTGTAGAGCAGGTCCTTGTCGGCGTAGTCGGCGTACGCCCCGATCTGCGCCATGTCGGGCTCCTCGCCGGCGTCGACCAGCTCCCTGACCTTGCGGTCGACGTCGTTCCAGGAGTAGACGCTGACCTCGACCTTCACGTCGGGGTGCTTGCTCTCGTACTCCTCGACCAGGCCGTCCCAGTACTTCCGGGAGCTGTTGGCGGCGGAGTCGCCGTAGTCCGCGGCCACCAGTCTCAGGGTGACGTCCCCCGATCCGCCGCCGAGGCCGCAGCCACCGAGGACCGCCGTCATGCCCAGAGCGGACACCGCCGCGATCGTTCCTGTCCTACGCCGCTGCACTGCTTGTGACCCCAACCCTGCTGTCTCGCTGTTCACCATATGGACGCAACAGGTCTACACCACGTGAGTGGACTAGACCTCTCGCGGGTCCTGGGGCCACACTGTCCCCCGTGAGACATGTCATCGCCCTCGACGTGGGCGGCACCGGGATGAAAGCCGCGCTGGTGGCGGCCGACGGCGAGCTGCTGCACCAGGACCGCCGAGCCACCGGGCGCGAGCGCGGGCCGGACGCGGTCGTCGAGGGCATCCTCGACTTCGCCGCCGAGCTCAGCGCGTACGGCGCCGGGCGGTTCGGCGAACCCGCGGCCGCGGCCGGCGTCGCCGTCCCCGGCATCGTCGACGCCGACCGGGGTGTCGCCTCCTACTCGGCCAACCTCGGCTGGCGCGACGTCCCCCTGCGCGCGAGGCTGTCCGCCCGGCTCGGCGTCCCGGTCGCCCTCGGCCACGACGTACGGACCGGCGGCCTCGCGGAGGGCCGGATCGGGGCGGGCAAGGGCGCCGACCGCTTCCTGTTCATCCCCCTCGGCACCGGCATCGCGGGCGCCATCGGGATCGCCGGCCGGGTGGAGGCGGGCGCGCACGGCTTCGCCGGCGAGATCGGCCACATCGTCGTGCGGCCGGGAGGCAGCCCCTGCCCGTGCGGGCAGACCGGCTGCCTGGAGCGGTACGCCTCCGCGGCGGCCGTCAGCGAGGCGTGGGCGGCGGCCTGCGGGGACCCCGACGCGGACGCCGCGGACTGCGCGAAGGCCGTCGCGTCCGGCGACCCGGACGCCGTCCGGGTCTGGCAGGACGCGATCGACGCCCTGGCCGACGGGCTGGTCACCGCCCTCACCCTGCTGGACCCGCGCACCCTCATCGTCGGCGGCGGCCTCGCGGAGGCGGGGGAAACCCTGTTCACACCCCTGCGGGACGCCGTCCGACGGCGGGTCACCTTCCAAAAACTGCCGTCGATCGTCCCCGCGGCGCTGGGGGACACGGCGGGCTGCCTGGGCGCCGGACTACTGGCCTGGGATCTCCTAGCCACCACTGACCGCACGGAGGTAACGCCCTGATGGCAACCCCCCCAGGGGCGCGGGGAACTGCGCGACCAACCACGACGCACCCGCAGGTACTCACGGGCGCACAGGTCGTACTGCCCACCGGCACAGTGGCCGACGGCAGCGTGATCGTCGACGGCACCCGCATCGCCGGCACGGCTTCCGAAAGCGCCGAGATCGTCGATCTCCGCGGCCACTGGATCGTGCCCGGCTTCGTCGACATCCACAACCACGGCGGCGGCGGAGCCGCCTTCTCCGGACCGGCGGACGACGTGCTGAGGGCCGTCCACGCGCACCGCGCCCACGGCACCACCACCCTCGTCACCTCGACCGTCACCGACGACATGGACCTCCTGGTCAAGCAGGCCGGTCTGCTGTCGGAGCTGGCCGAGCAGGGGGAGATCGCCGGGATCCACTTCGAGGGCCCGTTCATCTCGCCGTGCCGCAAGGGCGCGCACTCCGAGGCGCTGCTGCGCGACCCGGACCCGGCGGAGGTGCGCAGGCTGATCGACGCGGCCCGCGGCAGGGCCAGGATGGTCACGCTCGCCACCGAACTGCCGGGCGGCATCGACGCGGTACGGCTGCTGGCCGAGCACGGCGTGATCGCGGCCGTCGGGCACACGGACGCGACGTACGAGCAGACGGTGGCGGCGATCGAGGCCGGTGCCACGGTCGCGACGCATCTGTTCAACGCGATGCCGCAGATCGGCCACCGGGCGCCCGGCCCGATCACGGCCCTGCTGGAGGACGAGCGCGTCACGGTCGAGCTGATCAACGACGGCACGCATCTGCACCCCGCCTCCCTGCAGCTGGCGTTCCATCACGCGGGCGCGCGGCGGGTGGCGTTCATCACCGACGCGATGGACGCGGCCGGGGCGGGCGACGGGCGCTATCTGCTCGGGCCGCTGGAGGTCGAGGTCAGCGAGGGGGTGGCACGGCTGGTGGAGGGCGGTTCGATCGCGGGCTCCACGCTCACCATGGACCGGGCGTTCAAACGGGCGGTGACCGTGGACGGCCTGCCGGTCGAGGACGTGGTCGCGGCGGCCTCGGCCAACCCGGCGAGGCTGCTGGGCATGTACGACACGGTCGGTTCGCTGGAGCCCGGCAAGGACGCCGACCTGGTGGTCCTCGACGCGCACTTCGATCTCAAGGGCGTGATGCGCCGGGGCGAATGGGTGGTCGATCCCCAACTGGGGTGATCTGTCCAGCTGTTGAGGGCGGCGGTTGTCCTGGAAGACTGGGACGGCCGCCGTCCGTTTGGCATGATCACCCTTCCGGACGGACAGATCCATCTTCGGGGGAGGTCGCACAGGTGATCCTCACGGTCACGCTGAACACCGCTCTCGACATCACGTACCGCCTGCCGGCACTCAAGCCGCACTCCACCCACCGGGTCACCGAGGTGACCGAACGGCCCGGCGGCAAGGGCGTGAACGTCGCGCGGGTGCTCGCGGAGCTGGGACACGAGGTGACGGTCACCGGCTTCACGGGCGGCGCCACGGGCCGCATGGTCCAGGACGGCCTGGCCGCGGTCGCGGGTCTGGTGGACGCGCTCGTCCCGGTCGAGGGCCGCACGCGGCGCACGGTCGCGCTCGTGGACGAGCGGACCGGCGACACCACCCAGCTCAACGAACCCGGTCCCACCGTCACCCCCGCCGAGTGGGCCGCCTTCCAGGAGGCCTACGAGGACCTGCTCGCGACGGCGTCCGCGGTGGCGCTGTGCGGCAGCCTGCCGCCGGGGGTGCCGGTGGGGGCGTACGCGGGCCTGGTGCGGGCCGCCAAGGCGGCCGCCGTCCCCGTCCTCCTGGACACCAGTGGCGAGCCGCTGCGGCGGGGCGTCGCGGCCCGTCCCGACCTGATCAAGCCCAACGCCGACGAATTGGCCGAACTCACCGGCTCCCACGACCCGTTGCGCGCCACGCAGGACGCCCGCCGCCGGGGCGCCCGCGCGGTGGTGGCCTCCCTCGGCACGCAGGGACTGCTGGCGGCGACCCCCGAGGGCCGCTGGCGCGCCACGCCCCCGGCCCGCCTGGACGGCAATCCCACGGGGGCCGGCGACTCGGCGACGGCGGGCCTCCTGTCGGGCCTGGTCGAACGGCTCCCCTGGCCCTTGCGCCTCACCCGCGCGGTGGCCCTGTCGGCGGCGACGGTCCTGTCGGCGACGGCCGGCGAATTCGACCGGGGGGCCTACGAGGAGCTGCTGGGGCGGGTGGCGGTGACACAGGAGGTCAGCGCGGCCTGACGCCCCGACGGCTCAGCCGCCGGACTTGACCCAGCCCTTGACGAGCCACATCTGGTCGAGCAGGGCGTCGCACTGGTTGCCCTGCTCGCAGGACAGCTTGATGGTGTTCGTGCCCTTGTTCAGCTGGATGTAGTTGTAGGTCTTCGTCCAGCCCTTCGCGTAGTCGCCCTCGGCGGCGTTCGCCCAGTTCTTCAGGTCGACGGGCGTGTTGGAGGCCGTGCCGTTCACCGTCAGGGAGGCGCTGGCGTCCTTGCCGGGCACGCTGTAGCCGACGTAGACGGAGTACTTGCCGGACTTGGGGATGCCGTTGACCGTCCAGGTGACCGACGCGCCGGCCGCGTTGAACCCGGTGACGTACACCCCGCCGTCCGCCTGCGCGCCCTTCACGTCCGACGCGGTCGTGGTGCCGCCGTCCAGGCGCAGGGCCTTGGCGTCGATGGTCGGGAGGTCCTCCTCCGCGGCGGCGCTGTTGCTGTTGGAGGGGCTCGGCTGCGAGCTCTGCGAGGTGGACGGCGCGCTGGAGCTGTCGCCGCTCGCCTTGTCCTTCTGGTCGTCGCCGCCCATCATCGCCACGCCGATGCCTATGACGACCGCCGCGACCACCGCGATCGCGCCGATCAGCAGCCCCTTGGTGTTGGGGCCGCCGCCGCGGCCGCCGCCGGTGTAGGAGGGCTGCTGCACGGGGGCCGTGGGGGCGCCGCCGCCCGGCAGGGTCTCCGGCGCGGCGTAGTGGGCGTTCGGCGAGCCGTAGGCGCCCTGCTGCGGGGACGCGCCGTAGGCGCCCTGCTGCTGCGGGACCTGCCCGGGGGCGGCCGTCTGCTGCGCCGGCTGGCCGTACTGCCGCTGGCCGACCGCGCGCACCCGGTTGACGGAGTTCGGGTAGCCGTAGCCGCCGGAGGGCGGCTGGGCTCCGTTGGCCTGCCCGTCGGCATAGAGGTAGCCGAACGGGTCGTCGTCCTCGGGCGTGCTGGCGCCGTTGTTGCCGGACGTCATCCCTTGGTACTCCTCAGCAGGTGCGGGTCTGGTGCGATCGGTGGGGTCAGAATGGCGAGCCTACCCGCTCCCGGTGCCCCAAACGGGTGACTCGGGTCGCATCGGCTCGCTGACCTGGTGATCAACCCGCGCGTCTGTGCTGTTTGGGACGAGATCGTTTCTCTACGTACATCCGCTCGTCGGCGGACTTCAACACTTCGTCCGCGGTCATGCCGCAGTGCGCCCAGCCGATGCCGAAACTCGCACCCACGCGCATGGCCCGGCCGTCGACCCGGATCGGCTGGATGATCTCGCTGCGCAGCCGGACCGCGAGGTCCTGCGCGTCGGCCCGTCCGAGCCCGTCGGCCAGCACCACGAACTCGTCCCCGCCGAGCCGCGCCACCGTGTCGCCGTCGCGCACACCGCGCGACAGCCGCCGGGCGACCTCGATGAGCACCGCGTCGCCCGCGTTGTGCCCGAACCGGTCGTTGATCGACTTGAAGCCGTCGAGGTCGCAGAAGAGGACCGCGAGCCCCTTGGTGCCGTCGTCGTGGTCGTTGGCCGGCGCGGCGGTGTGCACATGGTGGTCGAAGCCGTCGAACACCTCGACGCCGCCGCCCGGCCGGAAGTCGAAACCGTGGCCGTTCGCGTCGAAGGCCGGGTGGCCGTAGGCCGCGTCCAGGGACTCCAGCGCGCCCGGGTGGGTGGGGCGGTGGCACAGGCGCGAGGACAGCCGCGAACGCAGTTCGGCCGAGTTCGGCAGGCCGGTGAGCGAGTCGTGCGAGGCGCGGTGGGCGAGCTGGAGCTCGCGGCGCTTGCGCTCCTCGATGTCCTCGACGTGCGTGAGGAGGAAGCGGGGGCCGTCCGCGGCGTCGGCGACGACGCTGTTGCGCAGCGACACCCAGACGTAGCTGCCGTCGCGGCGCCCGAGTCTGAGTTCCGCCCGCCCTCCCTCGGCGGACGTCCGCAGCAGCGTGCCGATGTCCTCGGGGTGGACCAGGTCGGAGAAGGAGTAGCGGCGCATCGCGGAGGCGGGGCGGCCGAGCAGCCGGCACAGCGCGTCGTTGGTGCGCAGGATCCGGCCGTGCTGGTCGCCGCCCATCTCGGCGATGGCCATGCCGGAGGGGGCGTACTCGAAGGCCTGACGGAAGCTCTCCTCGCTGGCGCGCAGCGCCTGCTGCTCGCGCTCCAGTCTGACCAGTGCGCGCTGCATGTTGGCGCGAAGCCGTGCATTGCTGATCGCTATGGCCGCCTGGAACGCGTACATCTGGAGCGCTTCCCGGCCCCACGCGCCCGGCCGGCGGCCGTTGCGCGGCCGGTCCACGGACAGGACGCCGATCAGCTCACCGCAGGAGCCGCCCGGACCGCCGGGCATGTACATGGGGGCGAACAGCCGGTCGGAGGGGTGCCACTCGTCCTCGAAGCGGGGCGCGGGCCCGTCGGTGTACCACTGCGGGACGTCGTCGTCGTCGAGGACCCAGCCCTCGGTGTGGGATATGAAGACCAGGTCGCCCCAGTGCTCGCCCATGCTCAGCCGGCGCTCCCAGGACTCGCGGGAGCCGACCCGGCCCGTGATGAGCGCCTCCGCCGCCGCGTTGCCCGCGAAGGCGGCGACCACGAGGTCGCTGTCGGGGCGGACGAGGTTGACGCACGCCAGCTCGTAGCCGAGGCCTTTGACCACGCCGTCCGCGACCGTCTGCAGGGTGTCCGCCAGGCTGCGGGCCGTGTTCATGTCAGCCATGACCTGGTGCAGTTGCCGCAGGGTCGCAAGACGGACGTAGGGCTCCGACTCGGTCTCCATGCTCGCCCTCCCCCCGAGACCTCGCAGTGAATCAAGGGTTCTCATCGGCGTATCGTTCCTGGCAGCTTCCCAGCCACTGAATCACAGCGCGCTGCCCACTCGGTACACAGGGTCAACAATTAGTGGCCCTTGTGACTCAAGTCACAGCTAAAGATGAACAATTGAGTGGTGATTCTGCGTTTTCCCTGTGCGTTTACCGAACGCAAACTTTGTGACTATGTGGGGATGATGCACAAGGGTACGTGCTCCTTCACACTCCTTCCCGGACTCGGTCCGCAGACCTAGGTCCATTCTGGGACCGGGGCCCGATGCGGCCCGCGCAGAGCGGAGATTAGCGTTTTCGGCGTGCTGAACACTCCCCTTGCCGCATTCCCGATCACTGCTCAGCCCGCCTCCGGGCATGCTGAGGGGGTGAGCGACGACGAGTTCCGCGCGGCGATGTCCCGGCTGGCCGCGGGCGTGGTCCTGGTGACCGCACAGGAGCCGCCGCTGGACCCCGACGACCCGTCGGCGCCGGGCGGCGAGGACGTCGGCATGACGGCGACGTCCTTCATGTCGGTCTCCCTGGACCCGCCCCTGGTGATGGTCAGCCTGCGCACGGGCGCCCGCATGGACGACCTGCTCGACGAACAGCCCCTGTGGGCGGTCTCGGTGCTCTCCGAGAGCCAGCGCCACATCGCCGGCCGCTTCGCCATGAAGGGGCGCATCAGCGACCGCCTGCTCTTCGACGACATCCCCTACGCCCGCGGCGAGGCGACCGGCGCGCCCCTGGTGCGCGGTGCGCTGGCCACCCTGGAGTGCCGCACCGAGCAGCGGGTCGTGGCCGGCGACCACACCCTGGTGATCGGCCGGGTGCTGACGGCGTCGGTACCGAGCGCCGGCGGCGCGCCCCTGGCCTACTTCCGCGGCCGCTACCGGCAGTTGGGCTGACCTGCCCGTTCCCCGTCACCCGCACGGGACAGCAGCAGGGTGCGCCCATGACGTCCCGTCTGCCCGACGGGGCCCGGCGCGCCCGCCCTCCGGGCGGACGACGGGACCTGCACCACAGGCTCTAGACCAGGCGCACGTCCAGCGTGGCGACGCGCTCCGGGGCCGTCACGATCTCGATCACGGCGATCCGGTCCCGTACGAAGGTGAAGGCGAGGGCCCGGTCGAGGCGGTCCTCCAGGAAGACCGCGAGTCCGGTGGCGCCGCCCACCAGCGCGGGACGCGCCACGTACGCGACGTGGGCGAAGCTCGCCGCGCCCTTGGCCACGCTCCGCGCCCCCGAGGTGACCCCGGCGTCGGTGCGCGCGACGACGTCCGGGTCGAGCAGCTCGACCAGCGCCTCGAAGTCGCCCTCCCGCGCCGCCGCCAGGAACGCGTTCACGACCTCCCGCTGCCGCACCAGGTCCCGCCCGGGCAGATCCGCGCCCTGCACCCGGCGCCGCGCCCGGCTGGCCAGCTGCCGCGCCGCCACCGGGCTGCGCCCGACGATGTCCCCGACCTCCTCGTAGGGCACGGCGAACAGGTCGTGCAAGACGAACGCCAGCCGCTCGGCGGGCGAGAGCGTCTCCAGCACGACGAGCAGCGCGACGCCCACGGAGTCGGCGAGCAGCGCGTCCTGCTCGGGTCCGGCGACGGAGGCGTCCACCACGGGCGCGGTGGTCTCCAGCGGCTCCTCCGCCCGGGACTTGCGGGTGCGAAGCATGTCCAGGCAGACCCGGCCGACCACCATGGTCAGCCAGCCCCCGAGGTTCTCCACCTGCCGGGTATCGGAACGGCTCAGCCGGAACCACGCCTCCTGCACCGCGTCGTCGGCCTCCACGCCCGAGCCGAGCATGCGGTAGGCGACGGCACGCAGATGGCTTCGGTGCGATTCGAAGCGCCGGGCGAGGAATTCGTTCTCCGCCGCGTTGCGCGCGCCGTCCGCGCCGGGAATTCCGTTCTCGTCCATCGTCACAGCTCCTCGCCCGCCGTTTCCCTGCCGACGACGTGACGAACCGGAGGCCGCGGATGTGACATGAGGACGGACTACGACCGAGAAGAACGCCCGGCCGTGCTCACTGCCAGTCCCGGCCGGAGCGCCCCCGCTTCGTGTCCGAACGCTGCTTCTTCTCCCGCAGCCGCCGCTCGTTGATCCCCCGCGGGATCCGGGTCGCCCGGCGCGGCCTGGGCGGCGGTGCGGTCGCCTCGGCGAGGAGTGCCGCGAGGCGGACCGCGGCGGTCTCGCGGTTGCGCCACTGCGAACGGTGCTCGGAGGCGCGGACGGAGACGACGCCGTCGACGAGCCGCCCGGACAGCCGCTCCAGCGCCCGCCGCTTCCACGCCTCGGGCAGCGCCCGCGTGCCCGCCAGGTCGAAGCGCAGCTCCACCTGCGAGTCGCTGGTGTTGACGTGCTGCCCGCCGGGCCCCGACGACCGCGAGAAACGCCACATGAGCTCGGCCTCGGGCAGCGAGACCGAGCCGCGGACGACATAGGGACCGGACATGCCCCCATCGTCGCGCGGCTGACTGGCACACGTCACGCGAATATCGTTCACCGCGAGTTCGGTAAAGAAAGTAAAGAGACGCGGAACCTTCCGTACCCCTGCTGGCGTTCATACAGGTAGCTGTAGCTTCGTGCCGTACTGCCCGTCCGGCACGCACCTGCCGTACGACACACAAGGGAAAGGACTCCCAACCATGGCTGTAAGCCTGTCCAAGGGTGGCAACGTCTCGCTCACCAAGGAGGCTCCGGGCCTGACCGCCGTCACCGTGGGCCTGGGCTGGGACGTCCGTACCACCACCGGGACGGACTTCGACCTCGACGCCTCCGCCATCGCGGTCAACACGCAGGGCAAGGTCTTCTCGGACGCCCACTTCGTGTTCTTCAACAACAAGCAGACCCCGGACAACACCATCGTCCACACCGGCGACAACCGCACCGGTGAGGGCGAGGGCGACGACGAGGCGATCAACGTCAACCTGGCGGGTCTCCCGGCCGACATCGACAAGATCGTCTTCCCGGTCTCGATCTACGACGCGGAGAACCGCTCGCAGAACTTCGGCCAGGTCCGCAACGCCTACATCCGCATCGTCAACCAGGCCGGCGGCACCGAGATCGCGCGCT
Organism: Streptomyces sp. NPDC101225; assembly: GCF_044767585.1. Classification (NCBI taxonomy): domain Bacteria; kingdom Bacillati; phylum Actinomycetota; class Actinomycetes; order Kitasatosporales; family Streptomycetaceae; genus Streptomyces; species Streptomyces sp. NPDC101225. Next base: position 89,559 of record NZ_JBIWOE010000027.1, on the reverse strand, counting down.
ACGACCTCTCCGAGGACGCGGCGACGGAGACGGCCATGGTCTTCGGCGAGCTCTACCGCAACGGCGCGGAGTGGAAGTTCCGCGCGGTCGGCCAGGGCTACGCCTCGGGCCTGGTGGGCATCGCCCAGGACTTCGGCGTGAGCGTCTGACGCACGCCGCATCGAGCGGGAGCCCCCGGCCGTACGGCCGGGGGCTCCGGTGTTCGATCCCCGAGGCGCGGCACGAGGGCCGCCCGCTCCTGAACCGCGCCGGGTCGGGGTCGCCGGACGTGGGATCAGGAAACCGCCGCCGTCCGGGACTTCACGGTCCAGCTCTCCCCCACGCCACGCGGAGCCCGGCCGGCCGGGCTGCCGGCGACGGAGCAACTCCGCACCCGGGGGATGCCGGTGGAGCCGGCGGAGCGCATCGTGGCCGAGCCGGCCACGGACGCGGCGCCGCGCGGCCGCGTACCGGGGCGCGATGTCCGCCTGACGCTCCACGTCGTCGCGGGCACCCTCCGCACCGAGGTCACCGACACACGGGGTGACCGTCTGCCGCACCGCCGTCCCGCCGCGGCGGACGCCGCGTCGGGCCGCGGCCCCGTGCTCGTGGACGCGCGCGCAGACAAGTGGGGCGTCGCGCCGGGCGACACGGCCGTCCTGCCGCGCCGGCCGGACACCACCCGGTCGCCCGCCGCGCCGCGGAGGATGTGACGGTCGGCCCTCCCGGTGCGCTGGACCAGGTGGATGCAGGGAGGGGGCCCTCACAGACCGTCCCCGACAGAAAAGACACGCCTTGACGACCATCCAGCACGGCCGCGCGGGCCGGCGGCAGGCCATGCGCCGGATCCGTCCCCGGCGCTCCCCCGCCACACCCCTGCTCGCGCTCTCCTGGGCCGGCGCCGCCGCCGTCGTGTGGCTGTGGTGGCGGGGCACGCCCGCCGTCGCCGCGACCACGGCCGACCGGCTGGTGAACGCGGGCCGCATCACCGGACTGCTCGCCGGCTACGCGATCGCCCTGGTGATCGCCCAGATGGCGCGCGTCCCCGCGCTGGAACGCCGGGTCGGCTCCGACCGCGTGGTGCGCCGGCACGCCCGCAGCGGCCGCTACGCGCTCTCGCTGGCCTTCGCCCACGTGGTGCTGATCCTCTACGGATACGCCCTGCAGTCGGACACCGGCGTCGTGGCGCAGACGGTGTCCGTCGTCACCGGCTACCCGGACATGGTCGCGGCGACGGCCGGCACCCTGCTGCTGCTCCTCGTCGGCTTCGTCTCCGCCGGCGCCGTACGACGCCGTATGCGCTACGAGACCTGGTACTACCTGCACCTGCTCACCTACGCCGCGGTCTACCTCACCTTCTGGCACCAGCTGACGACGGGCGACGAGTTCGTCGGCGACGCGGCCGCCCGTGCGGCCTGGTACGCCCTGTATCTCCTGGTCGGCGCACTGCTGCTGTGGTTCCGCGTGCTCACTCCGCTGCGGCTCAACCTCCGGCACCGGATGCGGGTCGAGGCGGTGGTGCAGGAGACGCCGGGTGTGGTCTCCGTGCTGATCCGGGGCCGGCGGCTGCACCGCCTGGGCGCCGAGGCCGGGCAGTTCTTCCGCTGGCGGTTCCTCACCAAGGGCCTGCGGTGGACCGCGCATCCCTACTCCCTGTCGGCGCCGCCCCGCCCCGACCTGCTGCGGATCACCGTGAAGGCGGTCGGCGGGCACAGCGCGGCGCTGGCCCGGCTGCGGCCCGGCACGCGTGTGTGGGCGGAGGGCCCGTACGGAGCGATGACGGCGGCCCGCCGCAGCCGCGGCAAGGTACTGCTGCTCGCGGGCGGCGCGGGCATCACCCCGCTCCGGGCCCTGTTCGAGACACTGCCCGCCGCGTCCGGTGATCTGACCTTGCTCTACCGGGCCCGCACGGCCGAGGAACTGGCGCTGCGGGACGAGCTGGAGGCGATCGCGGACGAACGCGGGGCCCAACTGCTCTACGCGGTCAACAGCCCCGACGGGCGACGGCCCGCGATCACCGCGAAAATGCTGCGCCGGATCCTGCCGGACATCGCCCGCCACGACGTGTACCTGTGCGGTCCGCCGGGGCTGGCCGAGGAGTCGTACGCCGCCCTGCGCGAGGCGGGCGTCCCGCACCGCCGTATCCACCACGAGTCGTTCGAGTTCTGACCTCGCCGCAGGTCCCGGGTTCTGACCTCGCGGGGGGGTTGTCGGTGAGCCTGTGACATCTGGATCCGTTGGTGCGCTGGGACTCCCGTGAGGAAGAAACATCCGTTCCGCCACGCACTGCTGGCCACGGTGGGCACCGTCTCCGGCATCGTGCTGCTGCTCGCTCTGAAGCCGAGCACGGACCCGGGTCCGGCACAGGCCGACGCCCCCACTGCCGCGGCCACGGTCACGGCCCGGTCCTCCGCGCCGCCTTCCCCGTCCGCGGCCTCGCCCTCCCCGTCCGCGTCGGCCCCGCGGTCGAGGACGCCCGCGAAGAAGCACACCGCTGCCACACCGAGCTCATCGCGCCCGGCGCCCGCCACCCCCACCAGGACGAGCAGCGCCCCCTCCGCCCCGAAGACCACCGCCGCCGCACCCGCGCCCCGCACCGTCACCGGGACCACGGCGCAGACGAGGTACGGTCCCGTCCAGGTACGGATCACTCTCAGCGGCAGCAGGATCACCGGGGCGAGCGCCGTTCAGTACCCGGACGAGACGGCACGCAGCAAGGACATCAACTCCACCGCCGTCCCCAAGCTCAACCAGGAGACGCTCCAGGCGCAGAGCGCGAGCATCGACACGGTGTCGGGAGCCTCGTACACCAGCGCCGGCTACCGGCAGTCGCTGCAGAGCGCACTGGACCGGGCCGGCCTCTGACCGCGCCTCGGACCCGGCCGCCCGTGCGGGCGGATAGGTTGCGCACCATGATCCTGGAGCAGCTCCGCCTCACCCCCGACCACGGCTTCCCGGCCCCGATCCTCACCGAGCTGACCGCCCTCTACGCCTCCAACCGCGACTTCCACGCCCTCAGCGGTGATTTCCCCGACCCGAACGACATCCGGCCCGAGCAGGTCGCGACCGCGCTGGCCGACGAGTTCGTGAACCCGGACGTCGAGGTGCTGCTCGCGCGCAGCGAGGGCCGGCTCGTCGGGATCGCCGTCACTCTCGGCCGCCACCCCGACCCGTCCGATCCGGACCCGTGGATCGGCCTGCTGATGGTGGACGCGGGCCTGCACGGCCAGGGCCACGGCCGACGCCTGGCCACGCTCGTCGAGGACCGCTTCCGGGCGGCGGGCCGCGGGGCCGTCCGTCTCGCCGTACTCGACAACAACCCCGCGGCCCTCGCCTTCTGGACGGCCCTCGGCTACGAGGTGATCGACCGCCGCACCGATCTCCGACTGGGCCGCCCCTGCTCGGTGCTGCGCAAGGAACTGACCCGCCGGGTGTGACGTTCCGCGCCCCGACTCCGCTTACTGGACGTGGAGTTGACCCGGCCCGACCCGTCCGTATAACGGATTTCGCACCACGGCTTTCGGACACGATCACGTAAAGTTTCTTGACGGTGACCTGCCAAACAGGCCGGTCCGGGTGTCACGCTCTCCTCGCTCGCCGCAACTCTGTGCCCCACCTGTGCCCCCACCATGAGGCCAGCCCTAAGGAGACCGAGTGAGTCAGCATCGCCACGCCCTGCGCACCGCCGCCCTGATCGGCTCGGCGGCCATGGTCGTGCTCGCCCTGCAGAACGGCGCCGCCACCGCAGCCCCCACCCGCACGAGCGGCGCCACCGCCGTCCCGCTCGGCGCCCAGGCACGCGCCGCCGCCCTCGCGTCGGCCCAGGACGCCGCCGGTTCGACGGCGCGTGAACTCGGCCTCGGCGCCCAGGAGAAGCTCATCGCCCAGGACGTCGTCAAGGACGCCGACGGCACCGTCCACACCCGCTACGAGCGCACCTACGCCGGCCTGCCCGTCCTCGGCGGCGACCTGGTCACCCACGTGACCGGGAGCGGCGCCCTCAAGGGCGTCAGCAAGGCGACGAAGGCCCGGATATCCGTGGCCTCCACGGAGGCCACCGTCTCCACCGCGACCGCCAGGAAGGCCGCGCTGAAGGCCGCCGCCGCTGCGGGCGAAGCGACGTCCGCCACCACCCGGAAGGTCGTCTGGGCCGCCGGCGCCAAGCCCGTCCTCGCCTACGAGTCCGTCGTCAAGGGCCTTCAGGACGACGGCACCCCGAGCGAGCTGCACGTCGTCACGGACGCCCGCACCGGCAAGAAGATCTACTCCTACGAGGCCGTCGACACCGGTACGGGCACCAGCGAGTACAGCGGCACGGTGACCATCGGCACCACCGCCTCCGCCTCCGGCGGCTACGACCTGATCGACGCGGGGCGCGGCGGCCACAAGACGTACGACCTGGGCGGCGGCACGAGCGGCACCGGCACCCTCTTCCACGACGCCGACGACAAGTGGGGCAACGGCACCCCCGCCGACCGCCAGACCGCCGCCGTCGACGCCGCCTACGGCGCCGCCGTCACCTGGGACTTCTACCAGTCCGCCTTCAACCGCAACGGCATCGCGGGCGACGGCAGAGCCGCCTACTCCCGCGTCCACTACGGCAACGCGTACGTCAACGCCTTCTGGGACGACAGCTGCTTCTGCATGACCTACGGCGACGGCTCCGGCAACAGCCACCCGCTCACCTCGCTGGACGTGGCCGGCCACGAGATGAGCCACGGCCTGACCGCCGCGACGGCCGGCCTGAAGTACAACCGGGAGTCGGGCGGCCTGAACGAGGCCACCTCCGACATCTTCGGCACCTCCGTGGAGTTCTTCGCCGACAACGCCTCCGACCCCGGCGACTACCTGATCGGCGAGAAGATCGACATCAACGGCGACGGCACCCCGCTGCGCTACATGGACAAGCCCAGCAAGGACGGCGGCTCGGCCGACTACTGGTCGCGCCGGGTCGGCCATCTCGACGTCCACTACTCCTCCGGCGTCGCCAACCACTTCTTCTACCTGCTGAGCGAGGGCAGCGGCGCGAAGACGATCAACGGCGTCTCGTACGACTCCCCGACCTACGACGGCTCGACGGTCACCGGCATCGGCCGCGACAAGGCCGACCAGATCTGGTACCGGGCGCTGACCACGTACTTCACCTCGTCGACGAACTACGCGGGCGCCCGCACCGGCACGCTCCAGGCCGCGAGCGACCTGTACGGCGCGGGCAGCGCGGAGTACAACGCGGTGGCCGCGGCCTGGACGGCGGTCAACGTCAACTGACCCGACACGCGGGGTGATACGGCCGGACCGTCCGTCGTGACGGCCTCCTCACGGACGGTCCGGCTTCCCCTCCCCGTACAGCCAGGTCTTCCAGATCGGGCCGAAGTCCTTGTCCGGTGCCGTCCTCTCGACGTACGCCGTGAAATCCGCGGTGTCGGCGTTGCCGTGGCGGCGGGCGGCGGCCCAGCCCTGGATGATGTCGTAGAAGGTGTCGTCGCCGACCGTCTGCCGGATCTTGTGCAGGACCATCGCGCCACGGGCGTAGACCGGGTCGTCGGAGATGTGGCCGGCACCGCTCGGCCTGCCGGGCGGGAAGGCCCAGATGTCCGGGTAGTCGTCCTCGCCGTGGGCGTAGAGCTCGTCGAAGGTCTTCTGCGCGCTGTCGCCGCCGTGGTCCTCGTCCCACAGCCACTCCGCGTAGGTCGCGAAGCCCTCGTTGAGCCACATGTCCCGCCAGGTCTTCGGCGTGACGGAGTCGCCGTACCACTGGTGGGCGAGTTCGTGGACGAGCGTCCCGGTGTCCGGGGCGCCGGGGAAGACGGGCCGGGTCTGGGTCTCCAGGGCGTACTCGGCATCCTGCGGGCGGTCGACGATCGCGCCGGTGGAGGAGAAGGGGTACGGCCCGAAGTTGTCCTCCTCCCACTGCATGATCTCGGGGATCTTCGCGAGCACCTTCCGGCTCGCCTTCGCCTGGGTCGGGTCGACGGCGACGTAGACCGGCAGCCGGTCCTCGCCGATGGTGTACCGGCTGATGTCGTAGTGGCCCACGGCGACCGTGGCGACGTAGCCGGCCATCGGCTCGGCGGTGTGCCACCTGAAGGTGGTGCCGCCCCTGCCGCTCGTCTCGCCCGTCAACTCCCCGTTGGACACGGCCTGCAGGCCCTTCGGCACGGTGACCGCGATGTCGTACGTCGCCTTGTCCGAGGGGTGGTGGTTGCCGGGGAACCAGGTCATGGAGCCGACCGGCTCGCCGAGCGCGAGCGCGCCGTCGGCCGTGCGCAGCCAGCCCTCGTGGGAGCCGTCGGCGTCGGTCAGGGTGCGCGGGGTGCCGGAGTAGCGCACGGTGACGCGGAAGGTCTCGTGGTCGGCGAGGTCGTCGTGCGGGCGGACGGTGAGCTCCTGTCCGGCACGGTTCCAGCGGGCGGGCCGGCCCTCCACGGTGACGTCGTCGACGTGCAGCCCCTCGAGGTCGAGGTCGAAGGCGGAGAGGTCCTTCGTGGCGCGGGCGGTGAGGGTCGTGGTGCCGGTGAGACGGTGCCCGGCGGGGTCGTAGGCGAGTCTCAGGTCGTAGTGGCCGACGTCGTACCCGCCGTCGCCCGCCCTCGGGAAGTACGGGTCGTGCACGCCGGAGCCGCCCGGAGTGCCGTGGACACCGCCGTCGCACGCGGTGAGGGCGAGGGCGAGCAGGACGGCGGCCGGGACAAGCGGTACGGATCGGGACACGGCTGCGATCCTAGGACGCCCCGCACGCCGTCTCGGCCGGTCCGGGCGGCGTGACACCATCTCGTACGTGCTCGACATCGGCTACGCCCTCTCCAACCGCTTCCCGGACCCCCCGCAGACCGACTACCGCCGCGCGGACGTCCACGCCCTGCGGCACGACCTGTTCTGCGGCGACGTCTATCTCGCCGACACCAAGGCGGACCGGGAACTGTCCACAGCCTGGGGATGGGTGCCGGTGCTCGACTTCGCGTGGGCGCTGTGCGACATCGTGGAACGGCTCGACCGGGACCCGGCGGGATCGCGGGCCGCGCGTCCCCAGCACGCCGAGCTCGACTTCACCGAGTCGACCGACCGGATGCTCTTCGAGCGGCGCTTCGGCTGGGTGGACGTGGAGGCGGACTGGATGCCCGGCGACGAACCGCCGCTCACCTTCTCCCATGCCGAACTCCGCCGTGAGGCACGGGACTTCCTGCACGACCTGATCGCCGACCTGGTGGACCTGCACGACGACCTGGGCGAGAACCCGGCGATCTGGACGCTGCAGGCCCGCTTCCCCCGCGTCCCGTGACGCCCGCCGGCGTCGGCGCGGCCCGCCGATGAACCCCGTCAGCCCTCCACCCGGATCCCCAGCTCCGCCGCCAGCACCAACGCCAGATCCATCAGCTGCGCCGGGCTGATCACCGCCCCCGCCAGCCGGTCCACGCCGCGTGCGATCCCCAGCTCCACGACGCCCCGCAGATCCACGTCCCTGAGCACCGCCGCGGTCAGGTCCGCCTCCTTCAGCACACAGTCCACGAACTCCACGCGCTCCAGCACGGCGCCGCCGAGGTCGGGCTCGACCAGGACGCAGCCGTCGAAGACGACGTCCTTCAGCCGGGCCCTGCGCAGATTGAGATAGTCGATCTTGCCGCCGCGGACGACGACGCGCTCCAGGACGGCGCCGTGCAGCTGCACACCGCCGAGACGGGCGTCGATCAGCTCGACGTCGCGCAGGGTGGCCTCCGCGAGATCCGTGCCGACACCTCTGAGCCCCGTCAGCGCCGAGTCGAGGACGCGGGCCTTCCGCAGCCGCGTCCCGTCCAGCGCGCACCCCGTCAGCGCGCAGTCCATGAACCGGGCGCCCCCGCCGTCCTGCCCGCCGAGATCCGCCTCGCGGAACTCCAGCCCGTCGTAGTCCCCGTCCGTCTCCAGCTCCCCGCCCGCGAACGGCTCCAGCGGAGGCAGCCGCACCTCCGGCCGCCGCGCCGCCTTCACCGGCCCGCGCGAGCCTCCCCCGCCGCTCGCCGCACCCGGACCACCCGCCGCTCTCCGCACCATGGCCCCATCCTGCACCCCGCTCCTGACAATCCCTCTGACCAGGCAGAACGCGGCCGCTGTCACATTCCGGGTGCCGCAAACCGTCGTATCCACGAAGAGCGACCACGAACGGCGGCCGCGCGAGAGGTCCGACACCGAGGGAGAGCCCCACCCATGCACCGCATCACCGTCATCGGCGGCGGTTTCGCCGGACTGACCGCGGCCATCACCGCTGCCGAGGCGGGCGCCGGAGTAACCGTGCACGAGGCCCATCACACGCTCGGCGGCAGGGCCCGCACGGCCGAGGAGCCGTACCGGACGAACGACGGACCGCACACCCTCTACAGCGGCGGCCCGCACTGGTCCTGGCTCAGACAGCGCGACCTGCTCGGCCCGCTCGCCCCGATCCCGCCCCTGGAGGCGGCCCGGCTGCGGCTGCGCCACCACGGCGTGCTGCGCCGCACCCCGCCCTTCGCGATGCTCAAGCTGCTGCGCCAGGGGCTCCAGCAGGCGCCCGCCGACACCGACTTCCTGAGCTGGGCCACCCGGATCGCGGGCGAGGAGGGCGCCCGTGCCGCCGCCCACTACTCCGCCGTCGCCCTCTTCCACCACGACCCGGGCGCCCTCTCCGCCGCCTTCGTGCAGGAGCGGCTGCGCCGGGCCACCCGGCTGCCGCCCGCGGCACACCACCCGCGCGGCGGCTGGGCGAGCGTCATCGACCGGATGGCCGCGCGGGCCTGGAACCTGGGCGTGCGGATGGAGACCCTGTCCCGCGTCGACACCCTGCCGGCCGACGGCCCCGTGATCGTCGCCACCTCCCTCGACGCGGCCCGGCGGCTGCTCGGCGACACCTCCCTGACCTGGACCGGCGGCCGTACGGCCCTCATCGACCTCGCCGTGCGGACCCGGCGCGGAGACGCCTTCGCGGTGTCCGACCTGGACGCCCCCGGCTGGCTGGAGCGGTTCACCGCGCAGGACCGTTCCCTCGCACCGGCCGGCGAGCAGCTGATCCAGGGGCAGATCCCCATCGCCCCGCACGAGTCGAAGGGCGACGGCACGGCCCGCGCCGAGCAGCTCCTCGATCTCGCCTTCGAGGGCTGGCGCGAGCGCGTCACCTGGCGGCGCGAGTCCGTCGCGAACGGCCGGACCGGCGCCGTCGACCTGCCCGGCACCAGCTGGCGCGACCGGCCCGCCGTCGACCGCGGAGACGGCGTCTACCTCGTCGGCGACCAGGTCGCGGCCCCGGGCGTCCTGTCGGAGGTCTCCTTCAACAGCGCCCTCACCGCGGTCTCCCTGGCCCTCGGCCGGCACTCCCTTGACCTCAAGCGAGCTTGAGGTTGAACAGTGAGGCTCTCACCCACCGTGGGCCTCTCACGAACATGCGGAACATCTGGGGGATTCACCATGCACGCCATCCGTCTGCACGCCTTCGGCCCGGCCGGCAACCTGCGCCACGAGGAGGTCCCCGATCCCGTGCCCGGCCCCGGCCAGATCCGCGTCGCCGTCGAGGCGGCGGGCGTGCACCTGCTCGACACCGCCCTCCGCGAGGGCCTGCGGGGGCCGCTGCCCGAACCGCCCCGGCTGCCCACCGTCCCCGGCCGCGAGGTCGCCGGCGTGGTCGAGTCGCTCGGTGAGGGCGTCGCCGAACTGTGGCTCGGCAGGCGCGTCGTGGCCCATCTCGGATTCGCGCCCGGGGGCTACGCCGAACTGGCCGTCGTCGACGTCGACCGGGCGCACGAGATCCCCGCCAACCTGGACGCGGCCCAGGCGGTCGCCATGATCGGCACGGGCCGTACGGTGATGGGCATCGGGCAGTTCGCCGGGCTGGGCCCGGACTCCGTGGCCGTGATCCCGGCGGCGGCGGGCGGCATCGGCACCCTGCTGGTGCAGTACGCCAAGAACGCCGGCGCGGTCGTCGTCGGCCTCGCGGGCGGCCCCGAGAAGGTCGCGCGCGTGCAGGCGAACGGCTCCGACGTCGCCGCCGACTACACCGACCCGGCCTGGCCCGACAAGGTCCGCGCCGACCTGGACGGACTGCTTCGCCCGGCCGGGGGGACCCCCTCGGCCACCGTGGTCCTCGACGGCGTCGGCGGCGAGGTCGCCCGGCACGCCACCGGCCTCCTCGGCCCCGGCGGCAGACACCTCGTCTTCGGCTGGTCGGCCGAGGGCATCCGCGGCGGGGAGCCCTACCTCGTCGACGGCGTCTCCGAACAGGTCCTCGGCCCCGTGATGCTGCGCGAGGCCGGCGGCCCCGAGCCCCTGCAGACCCTGGAGCTGCGCGCGCTGGCCGAGGCCGCCGCGGGGCGCCTGCGCCCCGCCGTGCAGCGCTTCCCGCTCGCCGACGCGGCCGCCGCACACAGGGCACTCGAAACGCGCGCAACGACAGGAAAGGTGGTACTGGAGCCATGACCAGGCACGAAGCCTCCGAGGATGCGATACGCATCGATCCATGGTCTTCTGACCGGATGAGTGACACCCGGACAGGTGAAGCTCCCCCGGACGCCGACCCCCGCCGCTGGTGGGGTCTGGTGGTCATCGCCCTCGCGCAGCTCATGGTCGTGCTCGACGCGACGATCGTGAACATCGCCCTCCCGTCCGCACAGCGCGACCTGGGCATGTCCGACGGCAACCGGCAGTGGGTCATCACCGCGTACACCCTGGCCTTCGGCGGACTGCTCCTGCTGGGCGGGCGCGTCGCCGACCTGGTGGGCCGCAAACGGACGTTCGTCATCGGCCTGGTCGGCTTCGCCGCCGCCTCCGCGCTCGGCGGCGCCGCCAGCTCCTCGGGCATGCTCTTCGGCGCCCGCGCCCTCCAGGGCGCCTTCGCCGCCGTACTGGCCCCCTCCGCCCTCTCGCTGCTGACGACGACCTTCACCGACCCCAAGGAGCGCGGCAAGGCGTTCGGCATCTACGGCGCCCTGGCCGGCAGCGGATCGGCGATCGGCTTCATCGTCGGCGGCCTGCTGACGGAGTACCTGAACTGGCGCTGGTGCCTCTACGTCAACATCCCCATCGCGGTCGTCGCCGTCTTCGGCGCCTTCGCCCTGCTCCACGACCGCCCCGGCCACGCGGGCGCCCGCCTCGACGTCCCCGGCGCGCTGCTGGGCTGCGGCGGACTGGTCGCGATCGTCTACGGCTTCAGCGAGGCCGTGTCGCGGGGCTGGACGGACGGGCTCGTGCTCGGGCTGTTCGCGGTGGGCGTCGTGCTCCTCGTGGCCTTCGTGTGGTGGCAGACCCGGGCACCCGTGCCCCTGCTCCCGCTGCACATCGTCAAGGACCGCGACCGCGCCGGCTGCTTCCTGACCATGGCCCTCGCCACCATCGGCCTGTTCGGCCTGTTCCTGTTCATGACCTACTACCTGCAGGTCGTCCTCGCCTACTCGCCGGTGAAGACGGGCCTGGCCTTCCTGCCGCTGACCGTCGCGATCATCATCGGCTCCACCCAGATCTCCGCCCGGCTGCTGAACCGTGTGCCGCCGCGGACGCTGATGGTCCCGGGCATGATCCTCGCGGCGGGCGGCATGGCCCTCTTCACGCGGATCACGGTCCACTCGTCGTACGCCGGCGAGATCCTGCCCGCACTGCTCCTGATGGGCCTGGGCATGGGCCTGACCTTCATGCCGGTCTTCGCCACCGCCACCGCGGGCGTCGCCCCGCAGGACTCCGGCGTGACCTCGGCGACCGTCAACACCTCGCAGCAGGTGGGCGGTTCGATCGGTACGGCGCTGCTCAACACGATCGCCACCAGCAGCAGCGCGGCCTACATCACCGCCCACCTCCACAACCCGGCGCAGAAGGCCCTGGTCCTCAAGGAAGGCGTCGTCCACGGGTACACGGTCGCCATCTGGTGGGCCGTCGGCATCATGCTCCTGGCCGGCCTGGTGGCAGGTCTGATGGTGACGGCGAAGGCCCCCAGGCACGGCAGCTCCGCGGAGAACCCGGTACCCGAGCCGGCGCTCTAGCCGTGGTCCGCACCACTCGCCGGGAGGGGGCCCGCCGGACCGCGGGCCCCTTCTCCTTCCCCTTCGGCGTCCGGTCTCAGTGCCGCCCCGCCACCCGGTCCGCGAACCGCGCCAGCTTCGAGGACCGGGCACTGTGCGTGCGCCGCTCGCGCTGGTCGGCGGCCCGGTAGGTGGCGTACATGCCGTGCACGCCGAGCCAGCGCAGCGGCTCCGGCTCCCACTTGCGCACCTTGTGCCCGACCCACGGCAGCGCGGTCAGGTCGGTGCGCCCGCCCTGGCCCGAGTCGAGCCGCACCAGGTCGGTGAGCGTGCGCGCCGCGAGATGCGCCGTGGCCACGCCCGAGCCGACATAGCCGCCGGCCCAGCCGAGCCCGGTCGTCCGGTCCAGCGTCACCGTCGCGCACCAGTCCCGGGGCACCCCGAGCACACCGGACCAGGCGTGCGCGATCCGCACACCGGCCAGCGACGGGAAGAAGCGCACCAGGATCTCCCGCAGCTCCCGGGCGGTCGCCTCCTGCGTCCGTCCGTCGTTGTCGGTCCGCGACCCGAAGCGGTACGGCGCCCCGCGCCCGCCGAGCGCGATCCGCCCGTCGGCGGTGCGCTGCGCGTACATGTAGGCGTGCGCCATGTCGCCCAGCGTCTCGCGGCCCTCCCAGCCCACCGACTCCCACTGCTCGTCGGTGAGCGGTTCGGTGGCGATCATCGAGGAGTTCATCGGCAGCCAGGTGCGCCGCAGCCCCTTGAGACCGGCGGTGAACCCCTCGGTGCAGCGCAGCACGTAGGGCGCGCGCACCGTCCCGTACGGCGTCACCGCGTGCTTCGGCCGGATCTCCGTCACCGGCGTCGACTCGTGGATCGTCACCCCGAGCGCCTCGACGACGGCCGCCAGCCCCTTCACCAGCTTCACCGGGTGCAGCCGCGCCCCGTGCGGGGTCCAGCTCGCGCCGACCGCGCCCGCGACCCGGATCCGCTCGGCCGCCTCGGCGGCGCCGTAGAGCTCGCGGTCCTTCTCGCCGTACGACAGCTCGTGCTCGTGGAAGGCCTTCAGCCGGGCCAACTGCGCCGGTGTGGTGGCGACTTCCAGCACCCCGCCCTGGTGGACGTCCGCCTCGATGCCCTCCTCGGCGGTGACCCGCACGACCTCGTCGACGGTGTCGTTCATGGCCTGCTGCAGCCGCACGGCGGCCTCGTGCCCGTGCAGCCCGGCGTACCGGTCGCGCCCCGCGATCCCGTTGTACAGCCAGCCGCCGTTGCGCCCCGAGGCACCGTATCCGCAGAACTTCTGCTCCAGGACGGTGATCCTGAGGAAGGGCGCGGCCCTCTTCAGGTAGTACGCGGTCCACAGGCCCGTGTACCCGCCGCCCACGATCACGACGTCCGCGGCGGCGTCACCGGCGAGCGGCCGCCGCACCGCGGGGAGCCCGTCGTCCGCGTACCAGAAGGAGATCCCACCGTTCACGACACTCTTCGCCGAGCTGCTCATGGCCGGAAAGCTAACTCCTCAGGGCAGCCCATGTCTCCTTCGGATTCCATGCTTCTCCGCGCCCTCTGACCAGCGGATAGCAGGCGAGCCCGATCAGCACGGAGAGGAAGTGCCCGAAGTCGGTGAAGGTGGGCGAGGAGGCGAGCGGCCCGCCGTACACGACCAGCACGACCGCGAGATACGGATACCGCCAGGGCGAGGCGATCCGGTACGTCAGCACCGCCACCACCCCCGCGAGCGCGTAACTCACCCCGATGTCCAGGGTGTTGACCGCCGAGTACGGCGCCATCCCGTCCCGCACGGCCTTCAGCAGCGCCCCCTCGCTGATCAGCGTGGCGAGCACGTGCGCGGCCACGCACACCATCAGCCAGCGCAGCGTCCCCAGCCAGCGCTCGGCCTGCGCGTGGAAGACGGTGTAGAGGACGGCGTAGGGCAGCCAGTCGCCGCCGTCGATCCACATCGCGCTCTGCACCAGCACCCGCGTGGGATCGTTCGACAGCTCGTGGATGTTGGTGGAGCGCTGCCGCAGGAAGTCCTGCTCGAACTCCGGCGACATGTGGTGCAGCGCGACCGTGGTGACGAACAGGACGGCCAGCCAGAGGTAGGTGCCGGGGGCGCTGCGGACGTACGCCCACGCCTTCTCTCCGAGCCCCCGGTCACGTCGCATGAGGCCATTCACCCACGCCGGTATCGTCGCCCGTGTGATCGACATCCCGAGCGGGCTGGCGGCCGCCCAGGAGAGGTACAACGGCGGGGCGGGGCGGGCCTTCGTCGCCGGCCTGCCGGACCTCGCGGCGGAGTTCCTGCGGCGCTGGGAGCTGCGGCCGGACGGGCACTCCCTGCACGGCATGGCCGCCCTCGTCCTGCCGGTGGTCCGCGCCGACGGCACCCCGGCCGCGCTGAAGCTGCAGCTGCGGGACGCGGAGAGCGCGGGCGAACCCGTCGCCCTGCGCCGGTGGGACGGCGACTGCGCGGTCCGTCTCCTCGACCACGACAGGACCACCCACACCATGCTCCTGGAACGACTCGACCACACCCGCATGCTCTCGCAGCTGCCCGGCACGCGCGAGGCGGTGCTGGTCATCGCCCGTCTGCTCGCCCGTCTCACCGCCGCCCCGGCCCCGCCGGGCCTGCGCCGCCTCGGCGACCTCGCACAGGCCATGCTGGAGCGGACCCCCAGGGCGCTGGAGCGCATCCCCCACACCGGGACCCGGCGCCTGGTCGCGGACTGCGCCGCCGCCGTACGGGAGGTCGCGGACGAACCCGGCGACCGCCTGCTGCACTGGGACCTGCACGACGAGAACGTCCTCTCCTCGGACCGCGCCCCCTGGCTCGCCATCGACCCCAAACCCCTGGCCGGCGACCCGGGCTTCGAGCTGTGGCCGGCGCTCCGCAACCGCTTCGAGGCCGGTGAGATCCGCTGGCGCTTCGACGCCATGACGGACGTCCTCGGCCTGGACCGCGCCCGCGCGCGTGCCTGGACCCTCGGCCGTGCCCTGCAGACCACCCTCTGGGACGTCGAGGACGGCCGCACCCCGGACCCCCGCGCACTCGACATCGCCCGCCGCCTGCGCGACCGGCCACGACCCCGCCGCCCGCGGAGGACGGACCGTCCGGCGTAGCCTCACGGACGTGATCCGCACCGCGACCCCCGCCGACGTCCCCGTCGTCCACGGCCTGATCCGCGAGCTGGCCGAGTACGAGAAGCTCCCGCACGAGGCGAAGGCCACCGAGGCCCAGCTCCACGAGGCCCTCTTCGGCACACACCCCGCCGCCTTCGCCCACATCGCGGCGGACGACACCACCGGCGACCCGGTCGGCTTCGCGCTGTGGTTCCTGAACTTCTCCACCTGGCGCGGCGTCCACGGCATCCATCTGGAGGACCTCTACGTCCGCCCCACCGCCCGCGGCGCCGGCCACGGCAAATCCCTCCTCGCCGAACTGGCCCGCATCTGCGCCACCCGCGGCTACGAGCGCCTCGAATGGTCCGTCCTGGACTGGAACGCCCCGAGCATCGCCTTCTACGAGTCCCTCGGCGCCCGCCCGCAGGACGGGTGGACGGTGTACCGGCTGACGGACGAGGCGCTCGCGGCGCTCGGCGAGGGCGTGCGAAAGCCCAGGCAGGATCGCTCCTGACCTGGGCATGTGCACCCCCTTGCGGAGGGGAGCCGGGGAGGGTCGTGCGGAGAAGCGGGTGAGGCGGCCGCTCAGAGGGCCTTGCTGTTGCAGCCCATGTCGGAGCCGAGGTGGTGGTCCTGCGCACCCGGGTTGCCCTCGCCGTTGAGCGCGTTGCCCAGCACGCCGTTCAGGGCGCCGACGCTGCCGAGGACGTCGACGTTCATGTCGTGCGAGCGGCACTCGATGCCCTGCGAGATGTCGAAGCCGCCGTCGTGCGCCCCCGCCTCACCGTGTGCGAAGGCGGGACCGGCACCGAGGGAACCGAGGCTGCCGAGGACGGCGGCCCCCACGAGAGCCGCCTTCTGAAGCTTGCGCATTTCTTCTCCATTGATCGAGCGGACGTGATCTGCAGCAGATCGGGGGAACGGTGGAACCTGCGGGAGGGCGGTCAGCCGAGTCGCGGCAGACCCAGCTGGCCGACCGGCGGCGCGGCGACCTGGCCGAGTCCGAGACCGGGCACCTGCGGCGCGCCGGCCGGCGAGATCAGCGGGTTGATGAGCGGGTTCACCTCGGGGTTCACCTGAGGGTTCACCTGAGGCGCGACGTGCGGCGCCGGCTCGGGGTTGAAGACCTGCGGCATCTCGACCTGCGGGGCTACCTTCGGCACGACCTGCGGCGAGGTCTGCGGGGCGACCTGCGGCACGACCTGCGGCGCCTGCTGCTGGGGAGCGGCCTGCTGCGGCGCGCCGTACGACGGCTGACCGGCCTGCGCGGCACCGCCCGACGAGGCGAAGGCGGAGGCCTGACCCACCTGGGGCGGGGCCGGCGGGGCGTACCGCATCGGCGCCGGCTGCGCGTACTGCGGACCGGCCTGCGCACTGCCGGCGGCGGAGGTCGCGGCCATGGCGTGCGGAGCGGCCTGCTGGGGAGCCGGGTAGTACTGGGGAGCCGGCGCCTGCGGCGCGTAGTACTGAGGTGCCGGCGCCTGGTACTGGGGCGCCGGAGGCGCGTAGTACTGGGGAGGGAGCGCCGGCGCGGCCTGGGGTGCCGGATAGTAGGGAGCCGGCGCAGGGGCGTAACCGGGGTAGTACCCGCCCATAGAGTCGGCCTGGCTGACGCCGGCGCCGATGGCGGACAGACCGCCGGCCGCCGCTACGACGAGTGCGGCCTTGTGAAGCTTTCGCATGGAACCCTCGGCCCTTCAATACCAGTGCAGGGAAATCCGTTGTATTAAGTGCAGTCGCGCCGGAGCCGACAGCGGATCCCGATGTCCCTCTCCGGTAGACGCCCAACTGCCCTCTCCCCGCTGGCAACGACCCTTCCGCCGACCCGGTCACGGGGGCGAAAACCCCGTCACCCGTTTGGCATTGATCGGATAACCGGACCACCGATTCGCCGTCCTCGGCAAATGGGTGACCCCTCCCCGACTCCCGTGACGGGGGCCGGAGTTATGTCGTTGCCACAGGACCAGAGCAATGGTCCATCCAGCATTTCCGCACGTTCCATGCACAGGTCAATGAAGGGCCGAGGGTTCCATGCGCAAGTTCCAGCACGTCGCGCTCGTCGCAGCAGCAGCCGGGGGCCTGTCCGCCATCGGCGCCGCCCCCAGCTTTGCCGACGCCCCCGCCGGGTACACCGCTCCGCCGCCCGCCCCGCAGCAGGGCAGCCAGGCCGCGTCGTGGACCAGTTCGCAGGCCACCGCGCACACCACCGGTTCGCCCGCGCCGCAGCGCCAGGCCGCCCCGACGGGTGGCGCCGACGTCAGCCCGCAGCTCAACCCGCAGGTGAACCCGAAGCTCAGCCCCCAGCTCACCCCGCAGCCGGCCCCCCAGGGACACTCCGGCCCGGTGGAGCAGAACAACCTCTTCCGCCCGTACCAGGAGTGCAGCCCGCAGAACCTGCTCAACGCGAACGTCCCCGTCGCGCTGCTCGCCGCCGCCGAGACCAAGGGCGTCAACTGCGGCCAGGGCAACAGCCAGGCCAACGCCCTCGCCAAGGCCCACTAGGGCCTGCCGCTTCCCCAGCCGGCCCCGGATCCGCCGCGCTCCGGCGGTGCTTCAACGGCAAGATCACAAAACACGGCGCGTCGCTGCCCGCTGTGCCCATATTTCCTATTAATCTCCGTGACTGTACGAAGTCGATCCGTTACGGATCGTCATCACTTCACTCCACCGGAGATGACATGCACAAGCTTCGCAAGGCTGCCGTCCTGGTCGCCGCCATCAGCACCGTCGGGCTCGTCGGCGCCGGCACCGCCCAGGCGGGAGAGGGAGGCCACGGGGGCCGGGGCGGCGACCAGCACACCAGCGTGCTGCAGAGCTCCAACTGCAAGTCGCACGACCTGAACCTGGACGTCCTCGGCCAGGTCGGCCTGCTCAACGGCCTGCTGGGCAACGCGCTCAACGGCGAGGGCAACCCGGGCGCGCAGGACACCCACATCGGTTCGAGCATGGGCTGCAACAACAGCGCCTTCTAATTCACGTGGGCGGCCACACGCGGCCGTGAGCGGGAATCCGGTCCCGGCACCGAGGGCGACTCGGAGCCGGGACCCCCTTATGTGTGCACCGGTAATTCACGGCCATCGACCAAGGCGGTGAGGCTTCCCCGAATTCGGCGTGCCGCACGGTTTTACCGAGATATTTCGTATTAGCCTCCGTAACTGCACGAAGTCGATCTGTCACAGATCGCATCCACTTCACTCCACCGGAGAAGACATGCACAAGCTTCGCAAGGCCGCCGTTCTGGTCGCTGCCATCAGCAGCGTCGGGTTCATGGGTGCCGGCGCCGCCCACGCCGATCAGGGCGGCTGGGGTTCGGGCGAAGACGGGCACCGTGGCTCTTCCAGCTTCAGCGTCCTGCAGAGCACCACCTGCCGGTCGCACGACGCCAACGTCGACGTCCTCGGCCAGGTCGGCATCCTCAACGGCCTGGGCGGCAACCTGCTCAACGGCGAGGGCAACGCCGGAGCGCAGCAGACCTCGCTGGGCTCGAGCATGGGCTGCAACAACAGCGTCGGCAAGTAAGGCCGACCCTCTTCCTCGGTGCCCCGGCCGGACGGCCGGGGCACCGAGGCTTTGTGTCCTGCCGCCGGAAAGCCGAAATGCCGGATCGGGAAGCGTCCCGGTCCGGCATTCCCGACGGTGCGTCAGAACTCGATGTGCGGACGCTGGATGTGCGGGCGGTCGACGTGGGGGCGCTTGAAGCCCTTGGGCAGGGGCGCGGTGTTGGAGCAGTCGACCACGGGGCCGACCTCCATGGTCCCCGTGCTCGTCGCCTCCTCGTCGGGCAGCACCAGCCGCGGCCGGGCCAGCGTGGAGCACTTCTGGTCCTGCTTGACGACGAACGTGCCGTTCTTGCCCTTGTGGACGGCCTCGCTCTTGTGCACGCAGGTCGTCTCCCCCTCGGCGCTGGTCCTGCAGTCGCCGGGCGGCTGGTCGGCGTACGCCTGCGCGCCGCCGACGTAGATCACCGCGAGGCTTCCCAGGAGTCCCGAGACGGTTGCGACGGTCCTTCGAGTGAACATGGTGTCTTCCTTTGCAATTGGCGCAGCCCGGCCGCGCGCCCCGAGGGGTTTTCGCGCGTCCGGGCTGCCGGTGCTGTGTGAGGGTGTGCGATGCGGCCTTACTGGCCGCCGTACGGGGCCGCGTAGCCGTAGCCGTAGCCGGCCTGCGGGGCCATCTGCGGGGCCGCCTGCGGAGCCATCTGCGGGACCATCTGCGGGGCGGCCTGGGGAGCAGCCGCCTGCGGGGCGGCCTGGGGAGCGGCCTGCGGAGCGGCGAAGTAGCCCCTCTGCGGCGCGTAGTTGAAACCGTTCGTCGGCGCGAAGTACGGGGCCGCCTGCGGAGCGGCCTGCGGGCCGTACGGGGCACCGCTGGTGGCCACGGCGTTGGCCTGCGAGGAGGCCACCGCGGTGACCCCACCGAAGCCGTCGGCGAAGCTGACGCCGGCACCGAGAGCGGACAGTCCCGCGACCGCTGCGACTACGGCCGCGGCCCGCTGAAACGTGCGCATAGTAAGACCCTTTCCTGACTGGGCGTGAAGCCCTGGCTCGACTACTTAATGTGAGCATATACAGACACACCGTAGCCATTGGGGATCTTCGGGGCCTTCGCCATGCCGTGTCGGTTTATGGCGATAAACATTTTTTTCATTTATCACCACGCAGAACGGCCGGTTCGAGTCACCCCGAATACCGGCCGTCCGTCACACGAAAAGGGGATCAGCCCAGCAGGCCACCGGGCAATTCGAAACCGTCGTCACTCTTGTCGCTCGTGACGGGCACCGAAGCACCGTCCGGAATACAGGTCACCTCGGGCCCGATCCGCGTGGACCCGTTGTTCACCAGGGGAATGACCGGCAGCTTCATCGGCTGGATCGGCTGGCACGTCGTCGACCTGGGGAGCGCGAACGGCTCGCCCTCGGCCATCCGGCCGGTGATCTTCTGCACGCAGGTGACGTTGCCCTGGAGATCGACGCTGCAGGTACCCGGCCCCGTGGCGGCATGCGCCTGGGTGACGCCGAGACCGGTCACAGCGAGGCCGCAGATGAGCCCTGAGACGGCCGCGATCTTCTTCCTACTGAACATGTGATCCGTTTCCTTTGTGAGGGACGCCCGTTCGGGGCCGATTCGCTGATGAAGTGAAGGGGCTGACCTGGGGTTGAGCGGCCTCGCACGCCGGGCCGCCACACACGGACGGGCCCCTTCGGGGGGTGCCCCCGAGGGGCCCGCGGAAAGCGTCGCGCAGGACCTGGCGGTCGCCGTCAGCCGGTGAAGGCGTTGTTGAACTGACCGCAGGTGGTGTCGAAGGTCTCGGACAGACCCAGCACGCTGATCGGAAGGTCGCCCTCGGCCGCCGTCTGCGGGCTGCACTCCTGGTAGGGGCGGTAGTGCTCGGCCGCCTTCGGCGTGTCGTCGTAGCCGTAGCCGTGGGCGGAGGCCGTACCGGCGCCGGCACCGATTGCGGACAGGCCGCCGGCCGCCACTGCCGCTGCGATCATGGCCTTCTGAAGCTTGCGCATGGAACCCTCGGTCCTTGATTGCCTGTAAGTCGAGGCTGATTGCCTACTGTGACTGGACGAACACTATCAGTTACAAAAGGGTATTCCCGCACCGTCGAAATGCCCGTGTCCGTACGAGGGCCCGGGATATGCGCCTTGATTGGGGCTACGGGATGCCCGGCAGACCGATTGGCTCACAACCGCCGATCACTCAATCCACTCAAAAGTGGGAACACATCATGTTCCGGGTATCTCCTTTCACGGTCGCGGCATTCCCTTGATCGGGTCCACCCCATTCGGGCTCCAACTGCGAACGGAGACGCCCGTGCGAATGACCGACATCCAGCGTTGCGAGGTCCGGCCCGGACGGCTTGTCGAGTGGGCGCTCAGTCCGGAGACAGTCGCGGCTGCGGCGGACCTTCCGGCCGACCCCCGGCCGCCGGCGTACGTCCAGGAGGGACACATCAGGACCGCGCGGTCCGTGCGGGAGGACGGCCTGTTCGTGCCGACCTGGCTCGGCACCGCCTTCGACATCCCGGGCCGGGTCGACCTCGACGCGCTCGAGGAGGCGTTGCACGGCTGGACGCTGCGGCACGAGACGCTGCGCAGCGGCTTCCGCTGGGAGGGCGACGAGATGCACCGCTTCACCCTCGCCCCCGAAGCCGTCTCGCTGCACCGCGAGGAGGTCGGCGACTTCCCGGACGCGGACCGGCTCGTCCAGCACCTCCAGGACCGGTTCGACGACGGCGCCAACGCGCTGAGCTGGCCCAACTTCCTCTACGCGGCGGTGGTCAGGGACGACGGCACCAGCGTGTACGTCGGCTTCGACCACAGCAATGTCGACGCCTATTCCATCCAGCGCATCCCCGCCGAGATCCACGAGCTCTACACGGCCGCCCTGGAGGGCCGCCCCGTCGTGGGGGCGGCGCCGGTCGGCAGCTACGTCGACTTCTGCGAGATCGAGCGCGCGGACGCGGACCGCCTCGAGGGCGGCCACGCGATCGTCGGCCGCTGGCGGGAGTTCATCCAGCGGTGCGACGGAAAGCTCCCCAACTTCCCCGTGGACCTGGGACTTGAGCCCGGCGGCCCGCTGCCCACGCAGAAGCTCATGCGGGAGATGCTCGTCGACGCGGACGCCGCTGCGGCCTTCGAGGCGTACTGCCGGCCCTTCGGCGGCAGCCTCGTCGGCATCCTGGCCGCCACGAGCCTCATCGTCCACGAGATCGGCGGCCGGCCCGTCTACCGCGCCGTCGTGCCGTTCCACACGCGGGTGAAGTCCAAGTGGAGCAACTCCGTGGGCTGGTACGTCGGCGGAGCGCCCATCGAGGTCGCCGTCGACCAGGCACCCGACTTCCGCACCGCCCTCAAGACGGTGCGCGCCGAGCTGCAGGCCAACCGGTCGCTGGCGCGCATGCCGCTGGCCCGGGTGCTGCGTCTGCTCGGCACGGACTTCCGGCCGACCTCGCCCGACCTGTACTCGATCGTCTCGTTCGTCGACGCACGAGGCATCCCCGGCTCGGAGCGCTGGGCCGAGCTGACGGCCTACGGGCTGGTCCGGGTCTCCTACGGCGACCAGGTGTGCGTCTGGCTGAACCGGCTCCACGAGGGCCTGTGGTTCACCTGCCGCTACCCCGACACCGACGCCGCGTACAAGAACATGCGGCTGTACGTCGAGCGGCTGAGGGACGTCATCGTCACCGTGGCCCGCGAGCAGCGGGCCGGCGAGTTCGCGCCGAGGGAACTCGTGGGATGACCGCGACGCACGGCAGGCCCGCTCCCACGAGGGGGCGGGCCTGCCGTCTGCCGAGCCCCCTGTCGGATTCGAACCGACGACCTTCGCTTTACAAGTTCACCCCAGCGGCCCAATAGTCAGGGACGCCGCCTCCCCGCCTGCCGTACGGGATGCACGGTGGGGTGTCCGAGTACCGCAATGTGTACCGGTGTTGCCGTCAAAGGGTGCCGTCAGACCTCACCCACTTAGAGCTGCGGTTTCGCCCGTTCACTCTGTCGGCGAGCGCCCCACCGTGGCCCGAGTGGCAGGACGGCAGCGCTCGGCCACGATGCGTTTGAGCCTCGGGGACTCTGCGACGCAGCGGAAAACGCGTGGGCACGGTTGGCAGGGCGCTCTACGATCGTTGGTCGTGGTCGTATACAGGAATTGGCACCGGGTCGATGCGTCACCGAAGCTTGCAGCGGAGCCGCATGCCGAGTTCTTCGACAGGGTCGCCGGTCCGTTCTGGGACCAGGTCCGGGGTGTGATCAACGAGTGGTGGTCACACATCCCTGACCAGGCTCAACCCGGCCTGCGCAGTCGGCTGCGGGACCGGAACCTCGACACGAACGTCTTCTCAGCACTGTGGGAGTTGTACCTACACGAGATGCTGCTAGGTTCCGGTTGCACCGTGGAGATCGAGCATCAGATAGGCACAGGTGGCAAGAAGCCCGACTTCCTGGTCACTCGCGATGGCAGGCAGTTTGTCGTCGAGGCGATCTGGACGGCCCAGCGCCCAGGCCACACCGCGTCTAACTCGCTCCCACCTCAGCTGAGCGATGCCATCAATCGTGTGACGAGCCCAAACTTCTTCGTGTCATGCGAACTGGACAGCGTCGGGACGGTAACGCCCCCGCAGAAGCGGCTGAAAGCCGAACTGACACGATGGCTGGCGAGCTTGGACCCCGACCAAGTCATCGCCGAGCACGAGAACGACATGCCGCTGCCCAGACACACCTGGCACGAGGCTGGGTGGGGCATTACGTTTGAAGCGATCCCTCGCAGCCCCGGCAAGCGAGGCAACCCAACGAGCAGGACAATCGGCGTCTACCCCTCGGTATGGCTCGACGACAACACGAGTCTCGTGCTCGAAGCCGTCAAACGGAAGGGCCGAAAGTACGGCGACCTAGCTCTGCCGTTCATCATTGCGGTTGGCCACGCCCCCTACTTCCCCGAAAATGAGGACACCGAGACCGCGCTGTACGGGACCACGGTCGAGTACGCCCACGCCGGCACACCGACGTTCGACCGAAAGCGCGACGGCTACTGGACTGCCACCTACGACCATGACCACAGCCGGGTCAGCGGCGTGCTCATCGTCGACAACCCAGCGCCCTCGACCTGGACGAAGAACACCCCCGTCCTGTGGCAAAGCCCCGCCCCGGAGTCGCTTGCAGCTCCCGTCCTCCCTACCTGGGGAACCGCACAGTTGGTCGACACCCAAGTCGAATACCAACCAGCGGCTTACCCCATCCACACCGCCCTCAGCCTGCCCGAGCATTGGCCGGTCGGTGCCCCTTTCCCCCAACGTCACCGGAGCAACGCATCCTGAAGGCTGCGAGGCCATTACGCCATCGGGCTCGGATCTGGGGTTTCGTCCACGAATCCATGCTCCGTCGGCCGCGCAGGCCGCTGAGCGAGCCACCCCGAGACGCGTGGACCACCGTTCACGGCCTCTCCCCCTACGACCGTCCGGACGTACTCGAAACCGTGACGGAGGTAGTACTCCTGCAAGCCGGCGTTGGTCGTCCACGCGTCCAGGCGTAGCCACTTCGCGCCCGCTCGGTAGGCCCGGTCTCCGGCCCAATCGAGCAGGCGTCCACCGAGGTTCTGACCGGCGTGAGTACGAGCCACCGTCAACTTGTTGATGAACAGTGAGGGTTCCGTCAGCTCCTCGTCTGTCCAGAGCCCGGCTTCCGCCTCGGGAGTGAGGGTGATAGTTCCCGCCGTGGCGCCGCCATCTTTGACCATGAAGACTGTCCCCGCCTCAACGGTCTTCAGCAGCTTGTCCGCCGGGTAGGGGCGCTGCCATTGGTCGGTGCCAAGCCGGGAAAGCCAAGCTGCGGCCTCCTCACGGAAGGCCAGCAGCTTGGACACATCCTGCGGTTGAGCTGGGACGATTCTCACTTGGGCTCGTTCTCGCTTCGGGCGGACAGGTCGCCGATCTCGTAGTTCATCCGGTTGAGGTCGCCCCGGAACGTGGTGATGGTGCACCGGATGGGCCGGTCCCCGGAGTAGCCGGTACGCGTCCAAAGAAGGACCGGGACGCCAGCGCTGATCTCCAACAGTCGCGCCTCCTCCGGCGTCGGCATGCGCGCGGCGATCTCGTCGAAGTACCCGATCTGCTCAATGCCTTGAGCCGCTAGATACCGCGTGGTTCCCTCGTCGATGTCCTCGGGCTCGGCAAGTCGCGGCGACGCCTCGACCAGCCACGATGGGTAGTAGGTCGCTTGCGTCGACCAAGGGACGTCGTCCACATAGCGATGGCAGAACCGCAATACCGCCTTCGTACCCGTCATGATGTTCAGCCGCCGAGCGATCTCCTCCGGCGCCTGCAGCATCTCAACCCGGAACGTCTGGTGTGGCCGTCGCCCCGCGTTGGTGACGTCGGTGTTGTACGAGTCTCCGTTCTGAGGGAAGTTCAGGTTCTCGAACCGGGACGCATTGAGTTCGAACACCTCGTGAGACTTGACCTCGTAGCCGAGCCCCTGGCTGGACGTCAGCAGTCCCTCGCTGACCAGCAGGCTCAGCCCGTTGCGGACGGTGTTCCGAGACGCGTCGAATCGCTGCTGTAGGTCGTTCTCGGAGGGCAGCCGCGACCCCGGCGGGAACGTGCCGTTGTCGATCTCGCGGCGCAGGGCATCGGCGACTTGCCGGTACTTCGGTTGCTTGTTCATGCCCTCATCATGACGCACTCGCGCAACTTGTTGGTACATGTAGGCCAACCCCCTTGACGACTCACCGTCCGCCGGTGCAGCATCACTGCATCAGCTTGTACCAACAAGCTGAACAGGAGGTGCAACACCTGCAAGTGCGCCTGCCTGGACTGATAGCGCACGGAGGAAAGCCCGCAGGGGTGAGTACGAAGGCAGCGCAAGCAGCTTGAGAACTTCACACAGGGAACTGCCGGTAACCCGTGGTCCGCCTGCCCGAAGGGGTCGGAAACAAGGCGGAGAAGACCGGCGTGCCCCGTACGGCAGCCTGACCGGTTCGAGCCCGGTCCGGGGCGCTGCGGCCCATCGATCTTGGCCGCGTTCGCCGCCGCGCTCAGCGCAGCGGCATCCCATCCCATTTCAACGGCGCGCGGCCCCGGAGGTGCAACTCCGGGGCCGCTGTTCGGGCCGTTCCACCTGCGAGGGAGAACACGACCCAATGGAAGACATCGTCACTGTTCAGGACGCTGTTACCGCGTTCGCCGACTTCATGGAGCCGACGAACGCCGAGCTGGACGCGATCGAGCGGGAGATGCCCGTCATCCTGGCAGACGTCGACCTGCTGGACGCGCAGATCATCACCCTGGACCGCACCCCCAGCGAGCTGGACGTCCGGCGTATCCGCCGGGCCCGGCGTCGGCTGCTGGCCGCGCTGGCGCACCAGGCCGCGACTGCACCCCGGGGCGACGCCGCGTGAGCGGGCAGACGAGCGCGCGGGAGTTCACCGCGCAGATGTCCGTGCGTGCGGGCCGCTGGCGCCTGTATGTGGTGCTGCTGGACACGACCGAGCGGTGGCCGGAGTACCGGTTCGGCCGTGCGGTGCCGACGTTCACGGACCGTGTGAACGCGCTCAACCTGCTCGGGTTCGAGCCGGTTGCGGGTGCCGAGTGGTCGTGGACCGAGGACCGCGAGGACCCCGACGATCCCGCCTCTGCGGTCGTGCTGATCGCGGCGATGCGGGTGCGTTCACGGTCGGGGGTGAGCGCGTGAACGCCGTTCAGATCCGTTCAGCCGAGCGCGCGCTGTCGGCCGGCACGTGGCTGATCGTGGCGGGCGCCATGCTGTATTCGATCCTGACCGTCACCCCGCTGGCCGCCGCGCACACCCCCGACCGGTGGGCCTGGACGGCTCCTATCCTGCCGCTGGTGGTGGATGCGGCCGTGGTCATCGTGGTCCGCCTCGATGCGGTGCTCGCCCGGCTCGGGGGGCACGGCGGGCGCTGGCCGATCGTGCTGCGGTGGATGACCGGCTGCATGACGCTCGCCCTCAACGTGGCCGACTCGGCACTGAAGAATGACCTGGTGGGCGTGGCGGTGCACGCGGTCGCCCCGCTGCTGCTGATCGTCACTGCCGAGACCGGCCTTGCCTACCGGCGTGCGATCACCGCCGCTGTGGTGGAGCTGGAGGCCAGGCAGCAGGCCGAGCGGGACGCCCGTGAACGCGCCGTCATCGAGCGGCGCGAGGAGGCCGCGCGGCGGGCCCGTGAGGAACGCGAGCATGCGGCGGCGCTGGCGCGTGAACAGCGTGAGCACGAAGCCCGCATGGCCCGTGAACAGGCCGAGCGGGAAGAGCGCGTGCGGCGCGAGGAACGCGAGCGGGAGCAGGCCCGGGAGCGGGCTGAGCAGGCCGAGCGTGAACGCCTGGAGCGTGAGCGTGAACAGCGTGAGCGGGAGCGTGAACGCCGTGAACGCGAGGCCGCCGAACGCACCGAACACGAGCGGCGCGAGCGTGCCGAGCAGGAGCGCCGTGAACGCGCCGCGCTGCTGTCCGCCGGTCCGGCCCCGGACAAGCTGCCCGAGGACGACGCGCGCGCCGTCGTGGCCGCCGCGCATGCCGAGGGCCTGCCGGTGCGGCAGGCGGCGGAGCTGTGCGGCTGGTCGGTCGGGTGGGTGTCCACCCGCTACGCCGAACTGCGCGGTCCGGTCAACGGCGTGCCCGTCGACCTGACGGGCACGGCCCGCTGATGGCCACCGCCCCGGCCGGTGGCGCACTGCCGGTGTACCGGTGGCGGCTCGCCCCCGACGGGCTGGCCACCCGCCGCCAGCTCCGCGCGATGGGACTGCGCCCGGGGGGTCAGGACGTGGTCGCCGAACTCCGGCGTCCCCGCCGACGGCGGGGCCCGCTGGTCGCCTACCTCTACCGCATCGAGGCAGCCAAGCCCGTCCGGCCGATGACGCCGGGTCGGTGGGCCGCGCTCGCCCGCGCCAACCGGGCGCGGCGCATCTGCCCCGCGTGCCGGCGCGATGCCGGATACGTCATCCCCGCCGCGCTCGGTGCCTGCGTGCCCTGCGCGAGCCCCATCTGATCGGGAGGGAGAGCCCTGATGGACCACCGTGACCCGCCGGGGATCATCGCCCCGCACATTCCCGCCGACGCCTACCGGCGTGCGGAAGCCACCGGACATCCCGTCGTCATCGTCGTCCACACGACCGACCCGGCCGGACGCCCGATGCGTCACTACCTGGTTCCGCTCGTCATCGCGGGCGCCGCCGCCATGGGCTGCTGGGGACTGGTCGCCGCCCTGTGCGCCCTGCTCGACGCTGCCGCGCACACCTTCACCGTCATCACGCAGACCGCCGGACCGATCGGGGCCGGTGGCATCACCTTCAAATTCGCCCGGAGCGGGCGGAAGTCGTAGACGGCCCGTGAGGCGCCCGAGCCCCCTCGCGTGAGGGGGCAAGACCCCCGGGCCGTGAACGGCCGCCCACGCCCCCACGAAGACGCTGCGTGACCGCATTTTCCGAGCCTCTACGCGCGCGTGCGCGTAGAGGCCCTCTCCCCGGAACGGCGCAACTCCGCAACTCCGCAGGTCAGGGGCGGTTGCGGAGGTTCAACCGGCGTTGCCGACGCAACCGGCAGCGCCAACCATCCCAAATCGGGCGGGCCGGTGACGCCACGCAACGGCGCACCGGCCCTCATCCACGGTCTTGGAGGACCCTTTCGTGGACTGGAAACAAGCATGGTCGACCACCGCCGCTACGACCAACAGCGCGTTGGATGCGCTCGCGCCGATGTGCGCGCCGTTCGCGGCACGGTGGGACCGCGAGGCGGAGCGACGCGCGCAGCTCCGCACCTCGGAGAATCTGAAGGCGCTCATGGCGGCGCAGCGCGAGCACAACTCTGCGCGCTCCACACACGCGATGGCGCGCAATCAGCGCAGCGCGGCGCGCAAGGCGTCGAACAACCCGCTGTCTGCGACCCGTCGGGCCGCGCGCACCGCTCACAAGGCCGCCCGGCAGCATCACAGCCAGGCACGGTCGGTGTTGAAGGAGGCGCGGAAGAACTACCCGGCCACCCTCGCGGCCCGCGCGGTGCAGACGCACGCGGCGCACGCGGTCCCGGGCGGGCTGGCAACGTGGCTGATGACGGAGGCCACGCACGCGCTCACGCTGTGGCCGGCGTCCATCTCCGCCGGACTCATCGGCCTGAATGTCGCCGGGTTGTGGCTGGGGCGTCGTCAGCCGTCGGTGCACCTCGATGACGGGATGACCGCTGAGGAGCGGCGCCTGGCCGCGCGGTTGGATCCGTCGTTCTGGGTGACCAATGCCGACGCGCGCGGTCTGTCGGGCACCGTGCCCACCCCGGCCAAGCTCACCCCGGCCGGTCTCGTCTCCCACGTCCGGCTGGACGGCCGGTGGACGCCGAAGACGTTCCGAGTGAAGGCGGATGAGATCCGGGCCCTGCTCGGGGCGCGCACCGACCTGCGCATGGAGATCGCCTCCGGCAGTCACGGCGACCGCGCCACGATCACGCTGCGGACCCGCAGCGCGGCCGACGGCATCGACCTGACCGGCTGGACTCCCGGCGCCCCGTGGGGCGTCGACACCGTCACCGGCGAACCGGTCATGGTGCCGCTCGGGCGCCGGATGCTGGTCGCGGGCACCTCCGGGTCGGGCAAGTCCTGGTCCACCCGCGCGCTGCTGGCGGAGGGCTCCGAGGCGGAGGATCACCGCCTGGTCGTCATCGACCCCAAGCGGGTTGAGGCGATGAACTGGCAGCACCGCGCCCGCACCGCCATCACCCCGAACGAGGTGCTGGAGGTCACCGACGACCTGGTTGCCGAGATGCACGAGCGCCTGGCGCTCATCCCGCGCGGCCAGGACGTCATCTCCATCAGCCCCGAACGGCCCCGCATCACGGTCTTCGTGGACGAAGGCGCGGAGGTCATCTCCATGGCCGCAACCCCCCGGGCCCGTGCCACGAAGGACGACCCGGGTGACCCGGACTGGGGCCGGATCATGGAGAACCTGCGGACCCTGGCCCGCATGGCGCGCGCGGCCGAGATCATCCTGATCTGGGCCACTCAGAAGCCAACCATGGACCGCAACGGTGGCATTGACCCGCAGGTCAGCGCGCAGATCACCTACCGGGCCGCGCTCGCCCTGAGCACGTCCGGGGAGTCCCGGGTGGTATTCGGTGAGGACGCCACCGAGAAGGGCTGGCACGCGCACGAACTGCCCATGCCCGGCGTGGCGATGCTGCGCTCGGGGCCGAAGGCCAAGCCGAACCCGATCAGCACCCGCGCGTTCTCCCCGGCCGACGTCATCGCCCTGCCCGACCGGCCCGTCTGGCACCGCGGTTCGTCCAAGCCGACCGGAAGCACGCTCCGGCTGGTCAAGGAGCAGGCCACCGCCCCGGACGTGAGCACGACGCCGGTGCCGGAGACGAACCGGGACCGGGTGCTGCGGGCCGTGCACGACGGGGCCCGCACCCTGCGGGACGTCACAGACCGGACCGGCATCAACAAGGGCACCGTCTCCCGCGAAATCAAGGCGCTCACCACTACGGGAGACCTCCGCAAGAGCGACGACGGAATGCTCCTGCCCGGCAAGGAAGCGGCCTGAGTACCCGCGCTTGACCACTCGCAGCACGACAACGGCGGCCCCCTCACGCCAATGACCGGGGCCGCCGCCAATCCACCTGCCCTCAACAGACCTGTGGAGGTCTCCCAGCATGACCCAACCCACCGACATCCGGCGAGACGACCACCGGCCCTTACTGCTGGATCTGTTCTCCTGCGCCGGCGGCGCCGCCGTCGGCTACGCCCGCGCCGGATTCCGCGTCCAGGGCTGCGACCTCGCCGACCGGCCCCACTACCCCTTCCCCTACCAGCGGGGCGACGCGTTGGCCTACCTCGCCCACCTCATCGCCACCGGCGAGATCCGCCGGTACGCGTTCGTGCACGCCTCCCCGCCCTGCCAGGACAAGTGCACGCTGACCGTGGGCACCAACGCCTCGCAAGGCTGGGGCGGCACCCACCAAGACCTGGTCGCGCCCACCCGCGCGTTGCTGGACCGGACGGGGCTGCCGTACGTCATCGAGCAGCCCAACGGACGCGCGGAGATCCGCAAAGACCTCACCCTGTGCGGGGAGATGTTCGGCCTCGACGTCATCCGCCACCGCAACTTCGAGGTGAGCGGCTGGAGCGCCCCGCAGCCTGCCCACGTGCGCCACCGGGGCCGCGTACGCGGCTACCGGCACGGCCGCTTCTACGACGGCCCGTACGTGGCCGCCTACGGCAACGGCGGCGGCAAACCGTCCGTGCCCGAGCTGCAAGCCGCTCTCGGCATCGACTGGACGCACGTACGCGAGGAACTGACCGAGGCCATCCCGCCCGCCTACAGCGAGCACATCGGCCGCGCCTTCCTGACCTCGCGCGCGCTGGGGGTGGCTGCATGAGCGAGCACCTGCGCACCGCCCTTGAACTGGCCGCATCCGGCCTCCCGGCCCTGCCCCTGCGGGCGGGGAAGGTCCCGTTCGGCAACTGCCGCCGCTGCGCCGACAACGCCTGCGGCGGCCGGCCGAACATGAAGAGTCCGGGGCCGTGCACCTGCCCGGCGCCCTGCCACGCGTGGGCCGCCGCGACCACCGACCCGCACGTCCTCACCTCCGGCCCCTGGCGCCGCGCCTGGCGGCACGCCGAAGCCGTCGCCTACCACCCCGGCGGGGCCGGGCTGACGGTCGTGGACCTGGACAACGCCGACGCCATCGCGTGGGCCCGCGCGACCCTGCCGACCACCCGGACCGTGCCCACCACCCGGGGCGAACACTGGCTCTACCAGGGCGTCATGCCCTCCGCCAACGCCGTCCGCCCCGGCGTCGACATCAAATCCACCATGGCCTACGCCCGCTGGCTCGGGCCCGGCACCGGCACCCTCACCGCCCTGCCCGACGCCGTGCGCGCACTGGCCGTGAAGGCGCCTGCCGCCGCCCGGCCGGCGGCCGTCATTGTGCCCGCCTTGGGCGGGGGCGGGGCGTGCCCGCACCGCACGCCCGCCTACCTGGCCCGGGGCATCGCCATGGCGGAGCAGCGCATCACCGAGGCCCGCAGCGCGGTGCACGCCACCGTCTACCGCACGTTCCTCGCGGTGCTGTCCACGCACGGCCGGTGCGGCTGCCTCACCGAGGCGTACATCGCGCGGCTGTTCGCCGCCGCGCAGGCCAAGGGCGAGACGGCTCGGCACTGCACCGACGCGTGGACCAACGCCCGTACGAAGTTGGGACTGTGACCATGTCCGAGGACGACAAGACCCCGGCCCGCGAGGTCATCGCCGCCTACGCCCAAGAACACTTCCGCTACTTCCGCACCGCTGACGGCACTGTCTACGCACAGAAGAACGGCCACCCCGTGGCCCGCCCGATCCGTTCCCAGGGCACCACCGGCAGCCACCGCCAGGAACTCATGGTCGGCCTGTTCAGGGACGGACGCGGCGTCTTCAACGGCACCGCCCTCAAGGAGGCGTTGGACCTGATCGAAGCACTCGCCCTGTCCGAGGACGTACAGCCCGTGCACATCCGCGTGGCCCCGGGATTCGACGGGGCGACGTGGCTGGACCTGGGCCGCAGCGACGGGCAGTCCGTCCGCATCCACCCCACCGGCTGGGACATCCTCACCCCGGACCCGCGTGAGGTGTGCTGGCGACGTACACAGCTCACCGGGGAACTGCCCCTGCCCGTCAAGGACACCGACGGCAAGGGCATCGACCTGTTGCTCCGGCTGTGCAACTTCGCCACCGCCGAGACCGAATGCCTGGCCATCGCGTGGCTGGTCGGCTGCCTCGGGCCGTCCGTTCCGGTGCCGGCACCGTTCCTGACCGGGCCGCAGGGTGCGGGCAAGTCCACCGGCGGGCGGATGCTCGTGCGGATCATCGAGGGCATGGGCGGGGACCTGCGCCGGGCTCCCAGGGATGAGGAGAACCTGATCGCGGCCGTGGCGGCGGGCTGGGTTACCGCACTGGACAACCTCTCCCACCTCACCCCGGAACTGTCCGACGCCGTGTGCTGCGTCGTCACCGGCGCCGAGAGCGTCAAACGCGCCCTGTTCACCGACGGGGACGTCTTCCGCGTTGGCTACCGCCGCCCGCTGCTGCTGACCGGCATCGACGTGGGCGTCATTCGCGGCGACCTCGCGGAACGGCTCCTGCCGCTGCGGCTGGAGCGGCCCAAGGTCCGGCGTACCGAGGCCGAACTGTGGGCGGAGTACGCGGAGGCGCTGCCCGTCGTGCTCGGGTCCCTGCTCGACCTCACCGTCAAGGTCCGGGCGTCAGAGGCGGAGACTCCCACCGACCTGCGGATGGCGGACTTCGCGCACCTGTGCGCGCAGCTCGATGCCGCGACCGGTCTCGGGGCGCTCCCCGCGTACCGGGCCAGCCTGGACGACCTCAACGACGACGTCATCGAGGGCGACCTCCTGGCGCAGACCGTCCTCAGGCATGCCGAGACCATCGAGCCGGGCGGCGCGCAGCGGATGACGTCCACCGAGTGGCTGCACCTCCTCAGCGGCCTCTACAGCAACGACGAGCCGCGTCCCCTGCCCAAGGGCTGGCCGACCACTGGCAAGGTGCTCTCCGACCGGCTCAAGCGCCTCCAGCCGACCCTGGCCGCACGCGGCGTGCTCATCGACTCCGGCCGCACCAGGACGGGCCGTTACCTCGAAATCACCCGCCCGGCCGCACCACCGCCACACGAGCAGCAGGCGTTCTGACCCGCGCCCCGCGCCCGGACAAGCAAGAAGAGCACCAGGCGCCGCGTGCTCCTCTTGCTGTTCGGCGCCACGCGCCGCGCGAAGGACGCGCCGCGCAGCGGCCCGTCACTGCTCTTCCGGCGGCACCGCCGCCGCCCAAAGGTCGCGCCGCGAAGCGGCTCCTTCTTCACGCTTTAAGGCGCCACCGCACTACAACAGACACCCCCTCTTTTGTCCTAAGAGGAAGACGCTGCGTCACGTGCGTCACACAAGCTGAAAAACGGCATCTGACCTGCGGCAACAGGCGTGACGCAGACGGCATCCTCTGCGTCATCCTGCGTCACCTGCGTCACGCGATGACGCAGCCCGTGACGCGCCGATGACGCACCCTCTCGACAGCGCGTCACACAAAGTCGCAGGTCAGAAGCTCAAGTGACGCTGGTGACGCCGTGACGCAGAAATCCGCACCTCGGACAAACGCGGGCTCCCGACGAGCCCCTGAACGAGTCCCCTTCGTAGGCCCCGCCCTCTCTCGGAGGTCTCACCGTGCTGACCGTCGTCGCCATCGACCCCCAAGCACTCACCGTCCCGGAGGTCATGACCGCTCTGCGGCTCAGCCGCAGCAAGGTCTACGACCTCATTCGCTCCAAGCAGCTCCCGAGCTACACGTCCGGCCGGGCCCGCCGCATCCCGGTCGACGCCGTACGCCACTACATGCACAACCGACTTGAGGAGAACGCAGCCTGATGGCTCAGCGAAAGAGGAACCCCAACGGCGCCGGCAGCATCTGGCAGCGGAAGGACGGACGCTTCGAGGCCCGCGTCTACGTCCCCCAGCCCGACGGCACGCGCAAGCGCAAGACGGTGTACGGCAACACGTGGGAGGAGTGCGACGAGAAGCGCCAGGAACTCGTGCGCCGCGACCGTCAGGGCATCCCGACGCCGTCCCGGTCCGCGAAGCTCTCCGAGTGGCTGCCGTACTGGCTGGACGAGCACATCAAGCCCAACCGGAAGCGCACGACGTACATCAAGTACGAGATGCACGTGCGGCTCTACCTGGCGCCGCTCCTCGGCAGTCGACGGCTGGAGTCGCTGACAACGGCGAACGTCCGGCGGATGCTCTCGGAGGTCACCAAACAGTCGTCTGCGGCGACCGCGAAGGAAGCGCACCGCGTGCTACGGACTGCCATGGCCGCCGCGTGCCGCGAGGAACTGATCAGCCGCAACGTGGTCCAGTTGGTTCCTGCTCCCCGAGTAGAGCCGCGCGAGCTACGCCCGTGGTCACTGGACGAGACGCTGACGTTCCTGGAAGCAGCACGGACCGACCCGCTCTATGCAGCCTTCGTTCTCGCCGTCGCGCTCGGTCTGAGGCGTGGCGAGATCCTGGGATTGCAGTGGAAGGACGTGGACCTTGACCGGCGCACGCTGACCGTCCGCACCACGCTGCACCGTGGCGGCAAGCTGCTGTACCTCGACACGACGAAGAACCGACGGGCGCGCGTGATCCCGATTCCGCTGATGTGTGTGGCGCCGCTCCGCTGGCAGCGTCTGCGGCAGGCGGACCAGCGCGCGGCTGCCGGGAAGGACTGGCAGCGCGGCGACCTCGTGTTCACCACGCGGAGCGGTCGGCCCATCGAGCCCCGGAACCTCTACCGCTCGTTCCTCCGGATCTCGCTTTCCGCAGAGCTGCCGCAGGTCCGCTTGCACGACACCCGCCACGGCTGCGCGTCGCTCCTGTTCGCGGCCGGCGTGGCACCCCGGACTGTGATGGAGATCCTTGGACACTCACAGATCGCGGTGACAATGAACGTCTACACGCACGTGAGCGACGGCGACCGAAGGGAAG
Source organism: Streptomyces sp. NPDC101225 (assembly GCF_044767585.1). Lineage (NCBI taxonomy): Bacteria > Bacillati > Actinomycetota > Actinomycetes > Kitasatosporales > Streptomycetaceae > Streptomyces > Streptomyces sp. NPDC101225. Next base: position 54,500 of record NZ_JBIWOE010000027.1, on the reverse strand, counting down.
CCATGGGTCACATGGATCGTCTGCTCAAGCGCCGCCTTCCGGGTGCCTGACAAGCTGTGAAGCCAAGTGTCCGGCTGCCGGCCTCTCTCCAGGCCGCCAGCCGGGCAGGATCACGACCCTGCACCTCAGTAGCGCAGTCGCAGTCGAGGATTCGTGGGTGCGCGGCGCTCCCGTCCCGGCGAGGTCAGCCGCTGTCCTGGTCACCGGTCAGTTCGGTGTCGCGAAGGTTGGCCGTCGCCTGGCGCGCCCGCTCAGCGCGACGTCTGTATTCAGCGGCGTGCTGAGGCCGTTCCAGAGCAAGCCGTTCGTATGCGTCGACCAGTGCACCGAGGGTGGCGTCCAAAGTGGACACCGTCGCTGCCAATCGCCTGTTGAGGCGGCGGGCCTTGGCTTCCAGATCTTCCCCCGGCACGGGCTCTGCACTGGTTAGTTGCCTTTTGGAGACGGCTGTCTCGCGCTCGACGGTGCGTTGTTCCCGATCATCGCGAGCGTTCGCGCGCCGCAGTGCGTCTTTAGTGCGGTCCAGCCGCTCCAGACTGGCCTCCAACAGGCCTCGGGCCCGCTCGATCGCCTCAAACGAACTCTGCCGATTACCAGAGGTCATCTGCCCCAACCTGCGGGCCTGTCTCTCCAGACGGTCCGCCCAGACGGAGAACCGCTCTTCGCGCTTGTCAGCGGTCCGCTCACGCTCGTCGGCCGTCCGCTCACGCTCGTCGGCCGTCCGCTCACGCTCGTCGGCCGTCCGCTCACGCTCGTCGGCCGTCCGCTCACGTTCGTCGGCAGCGGCGTCGACTGACACGTGCTCCGCATCGGACCGATCCGCTTCCACGATTAAAAGTATGCCCAGATGCGCAAGCACAGGGCCCCCGGAGGCGACTGCCGTCAAGAACTACCGTCAACGCCCCCGTGATCAGTGATCATGGGGGCGTTGTCCCAGGTAGTGAAAGAGCCCCCTGTCGGATTCGAACCGACGACCTTCGCTTTACAAGAGCGGCGCTCTGACCAGCTGAGCTAAGGAGGCCTGCACGTCCGCCGCGCGAACGTGCCCGTGCAGTGTACCCAGGTCCCGGAGGCCCCCTGTCGAAAATTTCCGCGAAGTTCACTGCCCCGCAGGTACTGACAGATCGGGCGAACGCCAGGTAGCGTCCTGAGCCAGTTCACCCTCGTGGACTACACCACCACCTTCCTACAACGGATCGTCCGGCACGTTCCTGCCGGTAGAAGGGGGCCCATTCACCATGGCCACTGTTTCGTTCGACAAGGCGACCCGGATCTACCCGGGCACCGAGAAGCCCGCCGTGGACGGTCTGGAGATCGAGGTCGGGGACGGCGAGTTCCTCGTCCTCGTCGGTCCGTCCGGCTGTGGCAAGTCCACCTCGCTCCGGATGCTCGCGGGGCTCGAGGACGTCAACGCCGGCGCCATCCGCATCGGTGACCGCGACGTCACCCACCTGCCGCCGAAGGACCGGGACATCGCCATGGTGTTCCAGAACTACGCGCTGTACCCGCACATGACCGTCGCCGACAACATGGGCTTCGCGCTCAAGATCGCCGGCGTCAACAAGGCGGAGATCCGCAAGAAGGTCGAGGAGGCCGCGAAGATCCTCGACCTGACGGACTACCTGGACCGCAAGCCGAAGGCCCTGTCCGGCGGTCAGCGCCAGCGTGTCGCGATGGGCCGCGCCATCGTCCGGGAGCCGCAGGTCTTCCTCATGGACGAGCCGCTGTCGAACCTCGACGCCAAGCTCCGCGTCTCCACCCGTACGCAGATCGCCTCGCTCCAGCGCCGTCTCGGCATCACCACCGTCTACGTCACCCACGACCAGGTCGAGGCCATGACGATGGGCGACCGCGTGGCCGTGCTCAAGGACGGCCTGCTCCAGCAGGTCGACTCGCCGCGCCACATGTACGACCGCCCGGCCAACCTCTTCGTCGCCGGCTTCATCGGCTCCCCCGCCATGAACCTGGTCGAGGTGCCGATCACCGACGGCGGTGTGAAGTTCGGCAACAGCGTCGTCCCGGTCAACCGTGACGCCCTGAAGGCCGCCGCCGACAAGGGCGACCGCACGGTCACCGTCGGCGTCCGCCCCGAGCACTTCGACATCGTCGAGAGCAACGGCGGCGCCTCCGCCTCCCTGTCCAAGGACGCCGAGGACGCCCCGGCCGGTCTCGCGGTCTCCGTCAACGTCGTCGAGGAGCTCGGCGCCGACGGCTACGTGTACGGCGCCGCCGAGGTCGGCGGCGAGAGCAAGGAGCTCGTCGTGCGCGTCGAGGGCCGCCGGGTGCCCGAGAAGGGCGGCACGCTGCACGTCGTGCCGCGGCCGGGCGAGACCCACGTGTTCTCGACCTCCACGGGCGAGCGCCTGTCCGACTGAGACGGGCGGGGCCGACGGCAACCGCCGAAACGCCCATCCCGGAAAATTCACCCGCGTTGACGAAGAGGGCCCCGCAAACACCTGCGGGGCCCTTCTTCTTGTCGACAAATACCCCGGCAGACCGGTCATTTCGATCAGCGTGCGTCAACCCCGTACCCCGTGCGAGGCGGTTCTTCATCCCCCGAAACGGTGACTAAATGTCGCCAAATCATCACCTGGCGCTACTCTCACTCGCGTGAAGCACTCCACTAACCGACAGACGCGATGCGGCCGGGGCCCCGCCCGCCGTATCGGCCGCACGCTCGCCCTCGTCCTGCCCGTCGTCCTGGTGCTTTCCGGGACCCTCGCGGTCACCCGAGTCAACTGGACGGGAAGCCAGTCCACCTCGGTCCTCACCGCCTCGGACGCGACCGACATCAGCAAGGACGCCAAGGCGGCCCACCGCGCGCCCCAGGACGTGCTGCGCGACAAGCTCCTGGCCGAGCTCCAGGACGACGATCCGGGCGTGGTGCTCACGCACCTCCAGCAGGCCGTGGCGGAGCGCCCGTCGCTCGCCCGGCACTGCGCGTCCATCGCCCGCGCCGTGGGCCGCGCCGCGGTCCGCGTCTACGGCCCCACCCGCGCCCAGTCCTACGCCCGCCCCGTCTGCGACACCTCGTTCGCCTCCGGCGTCGCGGCCGCACACTCCTGACCCCGGCCCTCCTCCCCCGTGGCCGGTTCGGAGGAGGGTAAGCGCTGATCGAGGAAGAGCTTCCGGCTCGGGACCCGGGCGGGACGCGCCGTACAGTTCGGTCATGACCGATCCGAACGCCGCCTCCCGCCCCGTTCAAGCCGTCGTCCTGGCCGGTGGCCAGGGCTCCCGGCTGCGCCCCTACACCGACGACCGGCCCAAGCCGATGGTCGAGATACCCGGTACCGGGACTCCGATCATCGGCCATCAGCTTGCCTGGCTGGCCGAAGAGGGCGTGACCGACGTGGTGATCAGCTGCGGCCACCTCGCCGAGGTGCTGCAGGACTGGCTGGACTCCACCGACCTGCCGGTCGAGGTCACGACGGTCGTGGAGCAGGAGCCCCTCGGGCGCGGCGGCGGCCTGAAGTACGCCGCCGCCCGCCTCCCGCACCCGGACCGGCCCTGGTACGCCACCAACGGCGACATCTGGACCCGCTTCTCGCTGCGCGACATGGCGGACTTCCACACCGAGCGCGACGCGACGGCCACGCTCGCCCTGGCCCGCCCGCGCCTGCCCTGGGGAGCCGTGCGGACGGACGGCTTCGGGCACATCACGGACTTCATCGAGGCGCCGCCGTCGACGTTCGAGATCAACGCCGGTGTCTACGTCTTCTCGCCCGGGTTCGCCGGGCTGCTCCCCGAGCGCGGCGACCACGAGCGGACGACCTTCCCGCATCTGGCGCGTGAGCGCCGGCTGGCCGGCTTCCCCATCCCGCAGGGCGCGTACTGGCGTGCCATCGACACGGCGAAGGACCTGACCGAGGCGGCGAAGGAGCTGGCCGCGCTGGGGCGCTGACAGCTCGCGCGGAGGGCGGCCGTCCTGCGGCTGCGGGCCCCGCGTGTGGTCGGTCGCGCAGTTCCTCCCGCGCCCCTGGCGGGGCTCTCGAAAGGGGCCCCGCACACCGTGTGCGGGGCCCCTTCGTATGGACCCGGTGAGTCAGCCGGTGGGGGTGCCCAAGATGCCGCCCACCGGCTCGGCTACCCCAACAGGCCGCCCACCAGGCCCGGCTCGCCGGAGGAGGAGCCTCCGGAGCCGGTGCCGCCGGTCGAGCCGTTACCACCCGCGCCGCCGCCCGAGGTGGGACCGGCGCTGGTGCTGGGAGCGCCTCCGCTCGGCGAGGACTGCTGCGGCGGAGCCTGGCCCGCCGTGCTCTGGCTCTGGCTGGGCCTGCCGCCGGTCGCCGTCGCGCCCGGCGTGGCCGCCGTGCCCGACGGGGTGGAGCCGGCGGTGGCGCCCTGGGTGGGCGAGTGGGAGGGCGACGGCGAGTGGCTGTGCCGCGCACCCGGCGTGTGCGGGAGCGGGGAGCCCGGCAGCTCGTTGCGCGGGGCCTCGCCGGGGCCCGGGACGGTCACGCGGTCGGCGTCGCGGACCGCGCCGCCGAGCAGCGAGCCGACGAGCAGCGTGAGGCCGGTCACGACCGCCGTGACGAGGGCGCCGCGGCGCAGGACGTAGCGGCGCAGCTCCCAGATGTCGGAGCCCGGGCCGAGCCGCCGCCAGGCGTTGCCCGCGAGGCGGCCGTCGACGGAGTAGACGGGGGCGCCGGCGATGATCAGCGGGGACCAGGCGGCGAGGTAGATGATGTCGGGGGTGTCGTAGGCGGGCACGGTCTTCCAGCTGACCGTGACGATCAGCGCGGCGGAGAGCAGGGCGCCGAAGACGGCGGCCACGCGCTGCCAGCAGCCCAGGACCGTCAACACGCCCACGACGACCTGCGCGAAGGCGATGACCAGGCCCGAGCCGACGGGGTGGTGCAGGGCGAACCGGTGCAGCGGCTCGGCGACTTCCCACGGATGCAGGGTGTTGAGCCACTTGACCATGGAGCCGCGCTTGCCGCCGTCGAAGTAGACGGGGTCGCACAGCTTGCCCATGCCGGCGTAGATGGAGATGAAGCCGAGGAAGATGCGCAGCGGGAGCAGGACGACGCCGAGATTCAACCGGCGGCCGGGGTAGTAGGCGTGCCGGGCCGGGTCGTCGCCGTGGCGCCTGGCCGGCTGGTCGGTGCCGTCGGCCTCCCCGGGCTCGTCGAAGTCCTCGAACTCCTCGGCGCCGTAGGCCTGTTCCTCGTCGTAGGCGCTGCCGACGGTGCGCATGGCGGGCAAAAGGCGGGTGCCGCCGGGGTCGTCGTCCCGGGGCCGGCGCTGGGCGCCGACGACCGGTGTCTCCACGGTCGCGTCGAGCTCGTCGTAGACCTCGTCGTAGCCGCCGTCGCCGACGCGCGGGATGACCTGGGTGGCGCCCGCGTCGGCGGCCGGCTCCTCGCCGTGCCCGACGCTGCCGCCCCGTACGGCCTGGAGCAGGCGGTGCGCGCCGGTGTCGTCGGGGGCGGACCTGCCGCTCCACACGACGGGCCGGCGCCGGGCGCCCGCGGCGGCCCCCGCTCTGCCCGCCGGGGCGCCGACGACCGGCTGCCGGGCGCCTTGCTGGGAGGCGCTCAAGTGCCGTGCGACACGCGGCGACTGGGCACGCGCCGAGGCGCCCAGCATCACGCGGAAGCTCGCATGGTTGACGATCACCTGCGCCGGATCGCTCGGCACCTTCACCATGCTCAGCGCGGGAGCGTCATCGAATCCCGACGGGCCGTCCCCCGTGGGTGTGCGGGGTGTTCTGGTGTCCACACTCATCTAACCGAGTGACGGTCGTTTAGGACACTGCTCCGACTCGTGCCGGATGTGTCCGGACCGCGTCAATCGTGTCCCCCGACGCCCAGATCGACCCGCACGGGTGACGGTGCGGACGCGTGTTCAGCCGCGCCGCCGTGCCGCCTCGTACAGAACGACTCCCGCGGCCACACCGGCGTTGAGCGATTCCGCGCCGCCCGGCATCGGGATGCGCACACGGAAGTCGCAGGTCTCGCCGACCAGGCGGGACAGACCCTTGCCCTCGCTGCCGACGACGATGACGACCGGCCCCTCCAGGGCCTCCAGGTCGCCGATCTCGGCCTCCCCGTCGGCGGCGAGGCCGACGACCACGATGCCCTGCTTCTTGTACGCCTCCAGGGCGCGCGTCAGGTTGGTCGCGCGGGCGACGGGCGTACGGGCGGCGGTACCGGCGGACGTCTTCCAGGCACCGGCGGTCATGCCGGCCGCACGCCGCTCGGGCACGACCACGCCGTGGCCGCCGAAGGCGGAGACGGAACGGACGACGGCGCCGAGGTTGCGCGGGTCGGTCACCCCGTCGAGCGCGACGATCAGCGGGTCCTCGCCGTCGTCGTAGGCGGCGCTCGCCAGGTCCTCGGGGTGGGCGTACTCGTACGGCGGGACCTGGAGGACGAGCCCCTGGTGGTTGAGGCCGTTGGTCATGCGGTCGAGTTCGGGGCGGGGCGCCTCCATGAGGTTGATGCCGCCGCGGTCCGCCGCGAGCTGCAGCGCCTCGCGCACCCGCTCGTCGTTGTCGATGAACTGCTGGACGTAGAGCGTCGAGGCGGGCACGCCCTCGCGCAGCGCCTCGACGACCGGGTTGCGGCCGACGACCAGTTCGGACGAGGACCTGCCGGCGCGGCCGCGGGGTGCGGGGCGCCGCGCGGTCTGCCGCGCCTTGGCGTTGGCGACGCGGTTCTTCTTGTGCCCCTTGCGCATCTCGGCGGGCGGGGTCGGGCCCTTGCCCTCCAGGCCCTTGCGCCGCTGGCCGCCACTGCCGACCTGCGCGCCCTTCTTGCCGGACATGCGGCGGTTGTTGGTGGCCATGACCTACCTGTCTGTCGTGAAGCGGGTGTGCGTACGTCTATGAAGTGTGCCGCCCGGACGGCCGGGCGGCACAATCGATCTTCTGCTGGGCGGCGGGCTCAGCGTGGGCCGAGGCTCCAGCGCGGACCCTGCTGGCCGTCCTCGATGGTGAGACCCGACTGGTTGAGCTGGTCGCGGATGGCGTCCGCGGTGCCCCAGTCCTTGCGGGCGCGGGCCGCCTCGCGCTGGTCCAGGACCAGGCGTACGAGGCTGTCGACGACGCCGTGCAGATCCTCGCCGCGGTCGGTCTCGCCGGCCCAGTGCTCGTCCAGCGGGTCGAGTCCGAGGACGCCGAGCATGGCGCGCACCTCGGCGAGGCGGGCCACGGCGGCTTCCTTGTCGTCGGCCGCGAGGGCGGAGTTGCCGTGCCGGACGGTGGTGTGCACGATCGCGAGGGCCTGGGGCACGCCCAGGTCGTCGTCCATCGCCGCGGCGAAGGCCGGCGGCACCTCGGGGGACGGCTCGACGACGCCGGCCTTCCCCGTCATCTCGCTCACCCGCTGCACGAAGCCCTCGATGCGCGCGAACGCCGACTCGGCCTCGCGCAGCGACTCCTCGCTGTACTCGATCATCGAGCGGTAGTGCGGGGTGCCGAGGTAGTAGCGCAGCACGATCGGGCGCCACCGCTTGACCATCTCGCTCACCAGGACGCTGTTGCCCAGCGACTTGGACATCTTGTCGCCGGCCATGGTGACCCAGGCGTTGTGCACCCAGTACCGGGCGAAGTCGTCGCCGTAGGCCTTGGCCTGGGCGATCTCGTTCTCGTGGTGCGGGAAGATCAGGTCCAGGCCGCCGCCGTGGATGTCGAAGGCGGTGCCGAGGTACTTGTGCGCCATCGCCGAGCACTCCAGGTGCCAGCCCGGACGGCCGCGGCCCCACGGGGTCGCCCAGGTCGGCTCACCGGGCTTGGCGGCCTTCCACATGGCGAAGTCGCGCGGGTCGCGCTTGCCGGACTCGCCGGCGCCGGCGGGCTGCTGGAGATTGTCGAGCTCCTGCCGCGACAGCTCCAGGTAGCCCGGGAAGGAGCGCACGTCGAAGTAGACGTTGCCCTCCGCCTCGTAGGCGTGCCCGCGCTCGATCAGCCCCTGCATCATCTCGACCATCTCGGTCACATGGCCGGTGGCCCGCGGCTCGTACGTCGGCGGGAGGCAGCCGAGCGCGGTGTACCCCTCGTCGAAGGCGCGCTCGTTGTCGTAACCGATCGACCACCAGGGGCGGTTCTGCTCGGCCGCCTTGGCGATGATCTTGTCGTCGATGTCGGTGACGTTCCTGATGAAGGTCACGTCGTAGCCGCGGTACGCGAACCAGCGGCGCATGATGTCGAAGTTGAGCCCGGAGCGGATGTGCCCGATGTGCGGGGCCGCCTGCACGGTGGCGCCGCACAGGTAGATCGAGACGCAGCCCGGCTTGAGCGGGGTGAAGTCACGGATCTGCCGGGCGCTGGTGTCGTACAGGCGAATAGTCACGTCTCCAAGGGTAGTGGGCGTGGGGCAGTGCGTTGCGCCTTCCCGTGGTTCGGCCGGCGCCGGACGCGGCCCCGCGGCGGCCGTTCGCACCCGCACGGCGGAGCCGCCCGCCTGCGCGGTCCCGCGCCCCTCGGCGCCGTGGCCGTCACCGCTCCCGCACGACCAGTGCCGTGGCCACCGCCATCAGCCCCTCCTCGCGTCCGGGAAACCCCAGCCCGTCCGTCGTGGCACCCGATACGGACACCGGTGCCCCCGCCGCCTCCGACAGCAGCTTCTGCGCCTCGTCCCGGCGCCTGCCGATCTTCGGACGGGGGCCCACGACCTGCACGGCGACGTTGCCGATCCGGAAGCCGGCCTCGCGGACGATCCGGGCGGCCTCGGTGAGCAGCGTGACGCCGGAAGCGCCGGACCACTCGGGGCGCCCGGTGCCGAAGTGCTGTCCCAGGTCACCGAGGCCGGCGGCCGAGAACAGCGCGTTGCACGCGGCGTGGGCGACGACGTCCGCGTCGGAGTGGCCGGCCAGCCCCGTCCCCTCGCCCTCCCACTTCAGGCCCGCGCACCACAGCTCGCGGCCCTCCTCGAAGGCGTGGATGTCGGTGCCGATGCCGACCTGGGGCAGGAGCACGGGCGTGTCCGCCGGCGGCCGGGGACCGGACGTCTCAGAAGCCATCGTTCAGCCTCCTGCGGGCCAGGACCGCCTCGGCCAGCACCAGGTCCAGCGGTCGCGTGACCTTGAAGGCCTCCTCGTGGCCGGGCACCAGCAGGACCGTGCTGCCGAGCTTCTCGACCATGCTCGCGTCGTCGGTGACGTCCTCGGTGACCTCTTCGTGGGCGCGGATCAGCGTGGCCCGGTCGAAGCCCTGGGGTGTCTGCACGGCGCGCAGCCGGGACCGCACCGGGGTGGCCACCACCGGCTCGGGGGCGCCCGGGACCTCGGCGGGCTCGACCTCCTTCACGGTGTCGGACAGAGGCAGCGCGGGCACGACGGCCGGCGCGCCCGCCCGTACCGCCTCGATCACGCCGTCGACCGTGTCCACCGGCACCAGGGGCCGCGCGGCGTCGTGCACCAGCACGATGTCGTAGTCGGGCGGCAGCGCGTCGAGGCCGAGCTGCACGGATTCCTGGCGGCTCCCGCCGCCGGGGACGACGAGGAAGTCGGTCCGGTCGGGCAGCGCGTGCGCGTCGAGGAGCGACTTGACCTCGGCGGCGCCGTCGGGCGGTGCCACGACGACGACCAGGGAGACGGCGCGGGACGCGGCCATCGCGCGCACCGCGTGGATGAGCATGGGGGTACCGCCCAGCGCGCGGAGTGCCTTGGGGGCGCCCGGACCGAGGCGTACGCCCCGTCCGGCGGCCGGAATCACGGCAGCCGTGCGGGCTTCCGCGGGGGAAGGGCGCGATTCGTCAGACATCGGTTCCTGTCAGGTTTGTGTGCCGTCCAGGCGTGGGTATGGCCTGGGAAGTGCCGGGCGCGACGCCTTGACCGGACCCTTCCGTGACCCTGGTCAGCCTGCAGCCCGGGCCCGGCACGCCAGTAAAGGGCACCGCCCTGTTCCGAACGTAGCTGTAGGCACGGCGTCCGAGTGCGAACATGCCGCAGCGCCCGGCGACAAAAAATACGTCATCGGGCACCGCGGCATTTCGATGTACTGAGTGCTGAAGCGGGCTTGCGCCTGCGTCAGGTTCAGGACGCGAGAACCTCGTCGAGCAGGGCCTCGGCCTTGTCCTCGTTCGTGTTCTCCGCGAGGGCGAGTTCGCTCACCAGGATCTGGCGGGCCTTGGCGAGCATCCGCTTCTCACCGGCGGACAGTCCGCGCTCACGCTCACGACGCCACAGGTCACGCACCACTTCCGCGACCTTGATGACATCGCCCGAGGCGAGCTTCTCCAGGTTTGCCTTGTATCGACGCGACCAGTTCGTGGGCTCCTCGGCGTACGGCGCGCGCAGCACCTCGAAGACCCGGTCCAGCCCGTCCTGACCGACCACATCACGTACGCCGACGAACTCCGCATTGTCCGCTGGCACACGTACCGTCAGGTCACCCTGGGCGACCTTCAGCACCAAGTAGGTCTTGTCCACGCCTTTGATCTGGCGAGTTTCGATGGCCTCGATCAGCGCGGCCCCGTGATGGGGATAGACCACGGTGTCGCCAACCTTGAACGTCATGTGACAGGTACCCCTTCCGTGGCTATCCAGGGTAACACGGAAACGGCGGGTTCTGAATGGCGTTTTCGCAGGTCAGGGCATATCTCGGGGCTTGACAACAGCAACAGGAACGTGCTTCGCGAGGCCGGCGGAAGAAGGTATTCGCAGGTCGGAGCCGCTCTCCGGGGGAGGAGAAACGCGTACGTTACACACATCCGGAGCCCCCTCCAAGGGGATGAACGTCCGCATATGTCTGGTTCCAGATGTGCGACTTTCGCTACTCCGTTCGGTGCCGGGAGGTGCTTCCGCGTCGATTCCGGAATTGATCACGGGACCCCGCCGACGTCCCCCGTTGTTCCCCGTTGTTCCCCGGCGTGATCAATTCCGGGGTGATCGCGCATTCCGGCGGGGAAATGCCGCGCCCCGTCGTGCGCGGTATGCGGAAGCGGCTTATGTGAATGCCGGACGGGTGAGTGCGCCACCCCCGCGTGAGCGATCACGGCACCCCGAGGGAGGGTCGGGTGCGGTGAGCCGGGAACGGCTCGGTAGCCTAAGGGCCACTGACAGACACTTGGGGCGGCCGAACCGGTCGCCACGCTCGAGTCAAGGAGTTGCCGCCGCCGTGAGCAGCAGCCTTCGACGCGGCGCTCTCGCCGCCGCCGCCATCGCGTTCTCGATCGCCTCGCTCGCCGCGTGCGGTGCCGGCAGTGACGCGCAGACCCTGGAGGTCAAGCCGGACAACGCGGCCGTGAAGGTCGGTGACATCAAGGTGCAGAACGCGCTGATCGTCACCCAGCCCGACATCAACGCGACCGGCCCGGCCGTGGTCTCGGCGACCCTGTTCAACAACGGCGACACCCCGCAGACCGTGGACTCGATCGCCCTGCCGAACGTCAACGCGACCGCCCAGGTCAAGCCGGCCCAGGGCGGCGGCAAGCTCGTCGTCCCGGCCCACGGCTCCGTGGTGGTCGGCGGCAAGGGCAACGCCAGCGCCGTCCTGCCCAACGGGCGCGAGGCGGTCCAGGACGGCAGTGTCCGCAAGGTCACCTTCACGTTCAGCAAGACCGGCGACGTGAGCCTGCAGGCCTTCGTGGTGCCGGCCAAGAGCTACTTCGAGAAGTGGGGCCCGAGCGAGATCCCGGCGGCTCCCGCCACCTCCACCGCCAAGCCGGGCAAGACCGCCTCGGGCTCCCCCACCCCGACCGGGACGGCCGGGTCCGCCGCGAACACCCCGAACTCCTCGGCCACCCCGACGGACGCGGCCTCCGCGAGCGCGACGGCCTCCGGGCAGTGAGCACATCGCCCGCGGCCGTGTCGCCGCGGGCGGCGCGGCAGGCGCCGTAGCCGAGAAGGGCGGGACCTCCCGGAGAGGTCCCGCCCTTCGTCGCTGTCCGCGCGGGCCGTGCGGTGCGCCCGGGACGGTCTACGGCTCGAACTTGTAGCCGAGGCCACGGACGGTGACCAGATAGCGCGGGGCGCCCGGGTCCGGCTCGATCTTGGCGCGCAGGCGCTTGACGTGGACGTCGAGGGTCTTGGTGTCGCCCACGTAGTCGGCCCCCCAGACCCGGTCGATGAGCTGCATACGGGTCAGGACGCGGCCGGCGTTGCGCAGCAGCATCTCGAGCAGGTCGAACTCCTTGAGGGGCAGGTCGACCTTGGAGCCGGAGACCGTGACCACATGGCGGTCCACGTCCATGCGGACCGGGCCGGCCTCCAGGGCGGCCGGGGTGACCTCCTCGGGCTCGCCGCGGCGGCGCAGGACGGCCCGGATGCGGGCGACCAGCTCGCGCGAGGAGAACGGCTTGGTGACATAGTCATCGGCTCCTATCTCCAGGCCGACGACCTTGTCGATCTCGCTGTCCTTGGCGGTCACCATGATCACGGGGACGTTGGAGCGGCCGCGCAGCTGGCGGCACACCTCCGTGCCGGGCAGGCCCGGCAGCATCAGGTCGAGGAGGACGAGGTCGGCGCCGTTGCGCTCGAACTCGTCGAGTCCGTCGGGGCCCGTGGTCGCCACGGCGACCTCGAAGCCCTCCTTGCGGAGCATGTACGACAGGGCGTCGGAGAAGGACTCCTCGTCCTCGACGACAAGCACTCGGGTCACGGAAGGACCTCCGGGGCGGGAAGCGGTTCGTACGGGGATGACTGGGGGGTGGTGCGGCCGGCCTCGTCGTCGAGATCGTCCGGGTCGGGATGTTGGTGCGCGCGGTCGCGGGCAACCCCCGCCTCCGGCAGCCTCAGGGTGAAGGTGGAGCCCTGACCCTCCGAGCTCCACACCGTGACCTCCCCGCCGTGCGAGGCGGCCACGTGCTTGACGATCGCCAGCCCCAGGCCCGTACCGCCGGTGGCACGGGAGCGAGCGGGGTCGACGCGGTAGAAGCGCTCGAAGATGCGCTCCTTGTCCTTCTCCGAGATGCCGATGCCCTGGTCGGTCACGGCCACCTCGATGTGCTCCCCGCCGGGCGCGGTCAGCCGGCGGGCGGCTATGCCCACACGGGTGCGGGCCGGGCTGTAGTTCACGGCGTTCTCGACCAGGTTGCCGAGGGCGGCGGCCAGCTGGCCGCGGTTGCCCCAGACGTGCAGGTCGGCCGTGCCGCCGGCGGCCATGGTGATCTGCTTGGCGCCGGCCTGGTGGCGGCAGCGGTCGATCGCCTCGGCGACCAGCTCGTCGACGCGGACGGGCTCGGCGTCCTCCAGCGGGTCGTCGTTCTGCACCCGGGAGAGGTCGATCAGCTCCTGCACCAGGTTGGTCAGCCGGGTGGCCTCGATCTGCATACGACCGGCGAAGCGCTCGACCGCCTCCGGGTCGTCGGAGGCGTCCATGACGGCCTCGGACAGAAGGGAGAGGGCTCCGACGGGTGTCTTCAGCTCATGGCTCACGTTCGCGACGAAGTCGCGCCGTACCGCCTCGATGCGGCGGGCCTCGGTGAGGTCCTCGACGAGCAGGAGCACCAGCCGGGAGCCGAGCGGGGCGACGCGCGCGGAGACGGCGAGGGCCTCGCCCCGCCCGGTCCCCCGCCGCGGCAGGTCCAGCTCGACCTGGCGTATCTCCCCGTCCCGCCGGGTGTCGCGGGCCATCTGCAGCATCGGTTCGACCGAGAGCCGGCCGCCCCGGACCAGCCCCAGGGCGTACGCCGCGGAGCTTGCCTTGACGACGGCGTCGGACTCGTCGAGGACGACGGCCGACGACCGGAGCACGGACAGGACGGTGTCCACACCCGGCGGCAGCACCGGGTCGGTGTGCAGGGAGGTACGCGTGGGGCGCTTCTGCTCCCGCTCGCTCCAGCGGAACGCCAGCATGGCGATCACGCCGGTGAGCACCCCGGCGATCGCCGCCGCTGCGGCGACCGCCGCGTTCACGTCCATGGCTCCAGGTTAGGCATGACGTCGGACATCCCCACAGCCGTCCGGGTGCGACCTCGAACACTCGTCGCCCAGAGTTCACCTTGGAGCCAGTATTGGTTCATTTGGGATGGCGGAAAACGACGCGTACGAGCCGGAACGTGGGAGCGTGGGGTTGCCAAGCGCCGGTCGGACGACGGACAAGGGCCCCCGCCCCTGCCCCGGCAGCCCCGAAGAACACGTAAGAGAGGGATCCCTGATGCGGGACGCGTACCACGAGGAACTTGACTCGATCGGCGACGGTCTGGTGGACATGGCCCGGCTCGTCGGGTCGGCGATCGGGCGCGCCACGACCGCCATCCTCGACTCCGACCTCAAGCTCGCCGAGAGCGTCATCGAGGGCGACAAGAAGGTCGACGAGCTCCAGCACGACCTGGAGGCGCGTGCGATAGCCCTGCTCGCCCGCCAGCAGCCGGTCGCCACCGACCTGCGCATCGTCGTCACCTCGCTGCGTATGTCCGCCGACCTGGAGCGCTCCGGCGACCTGGCCCAGCACGTCGCGAAGCTCGCCCGCCTCCGCTTCCCGGAGCGCGCGATCCCGCACGACCTGCACGCCACCATCCTGGAGATGGGCCAGCTCGCGCAGCGCCTGATGGCGAAGGCGGCCGAGGTGATCGTCACCAAGGACGTCGACCTGGCGATGCAGCTGGAGCAGGACGACGACGAGATGGACCTGCTGCACCGCACCCTCTTCCAGCACCTGCTGGACGACCGCTGGAAGCACGGCATCGAGACGGCGGTGGACGTCACCCTCCTCGGCCGCTACTACGAGCGGTACGCCGACCACGCGGTGGCCGTCGCCAAGCGCGTGGTGTTCCTGGTGACGGGTGAGCACGCGGACGACCTCCAGGGCGACATCCAGCCGGAGATCCAGTCGGTGGCGGGGGCCGAGGGGGCGTAAACCCAGGGGTCAGGGCGTGCGGGCGCCACAGTGCGCCGTTGATGCGCCCGGTGCAGCGGGCATGCAATGGGCAGAGGCATCAGCCTCTAGGTCTCCAGGAGGACGCATGGCCGAAGCCCCCACCCCGCCCGACCCGACGCAGGAGCGCGAGACGGAACAGCCCGCCGAGATCAAGAGCCTCCCGCTCTTCGGCGCGTGCGGCTGCGGCTCGGGCTGCGGCTGCGGGTGCCAGTCGGGCAATCCCTGTCAGTGCGGTTGACCGCCCGACGACTCCGTACGCCGAGCAGGGCCCCGGTACGCACCGGGGCCCTGCTCGCGTCCCGGGGCCCTGCTCGCGTCCCGGGGCCCGCGGACGGTGGGCGGAACGGGGGCGCGCAGGTAGTGAGATGAACGGGGCGCACGGGTAGTGAGCGGTCGCGCATGAATTCGACTGCGCACCCCCGTGTGACAAGGGCTTTCCAAGATCGTTCGGCTGCTAGCTTCCGGCTCGTGAAGCATTCGGATACCACTGCGGAACAGCCCGCACGGTCCTGCCCAGAAGCGGTCCCCGGCGCGCGGAACGCCTTCAGGCCCGTCCTGTTCGACCCCGCGGACAAGGACGGCGAGGCGGCGCTGACGGAGCTGCGGGAGTCGGGTGCGGTGCGGGAGGTCCATGACCGCATCGACGAGCAACTGGAGGAACTGGTCCGCTGTCTGCGGCCGGGACAGCCGCCGCAGGGGCCCGCCCTGGCCGCCGCCGTCGGCGACGCGTGCGCCGGAGTTCCCCGTCGGCGCTACGGCACCTGGGTCTGGTATCCGTGGTCGGGGCGGCTGGTGCACGTGCTGCCGGCCGAGGAGTTCCGGCTGGTGCGCACCGACCGCAACCGGGACAAGATCACACGCGCGCAACAGCAGGCGCTGCTCGGCCGCAGGATCGGCGTCCTGGGTCTGTCCGTGGGCAACAGTGCGGCGCTCACCTGCGCGATGGAAGGCGTAGGCGGATCGTTCCGCCTCGCGGACTTCGACCGGCTGGGCCTGTCCAACCTCAACCGGCTGCGCGCCGGTGTCCACGACCTCGGCGTGGAGAAGACGGTCCTGTGCGCACGCCAGATGTACGAGCTCGACCCGTACCTCGACATCGAGATCCACCCGCGGGGCGTGACGGAGGAGACCGTCGACGACTTCTTCGGCACCGCCCCCGGTTCCGGGCTCGACCTGCTCGTCGAGGAGTGCGACACCCTGTGGGCGAAGGTCCGTGCCCGGGAGTACGCCCGTGCCCGGCGGATCCCGGTTCTGATGGACGCGAACGACCGCGGTCTGCTGGACGTGGAACGCTTCGACGAGGAGCCCGGCCGGCCCCTCTTCCACGGCCGTGCCGGCCATCTCACCGCGGACGCCGTTCGCGGGCTGGACCGGGCCGGTGCGCTCGGACTCCTGCTGCAGATCATGGACGGGAGCCGCCTCAGCCCCGCCATGGCCGACGCCGTCGGCCGGATCGGCGACACCCTGTCGAGCTGGCCGCAGCTGGCCAGCGGCGTCATGCTCGGCGGAGCCCTGGTCACCGACACCGCCCGGCGCATCCTGCTGGGCGCCCCGGTGCCCTCGGGCCGCTACTACGTGGACCTCGAAGCCCTCATCGCCGCCGAGCAGACCGCACCCGTCGGAAGCGCGTCATGACCCACATCCCCGAACTGCACGGTGAGCACCTGTGGTTGCGTGAGCTGCGCGCCACCGACCTCGCGCCCTTCGAACGCATCCACACGCACCGCGTCCTGACCCGCTATCTCGGCATCGACCGCATGGACGCCCGCCGGGCGCAGGACGCCTTCGCGCAGTGCCTCGCCCAGCCGTACACCCACCCCCGGCGCCGGCACACCCTCGCCATCTGCGCACCGGGCGACGATGCCATGGTCGGCACCATGGGGCTGCTGGTCGAGGACTACGGCCGCAACGCCATGCTGACCGGGCTGGTCCTGCTGCCCGACGCACCCGTGCGCGGCCACGGCCACGAGGCCGGACGCCTGCTGATGGCCTACGGCTTCGGCCGACTGGGCCTGCACCGCATCTGGGCCGGCCACCGGGCCGACCACACCCGCATGCACGAGGTCATGCTCGCCGCCGGCCTGCACCCCGAGGCGACGCTGCGCGAACTGTTCCACACCCAGGGACGCTGGCACGACGTCACCACGTACGCCGCACGGGCCCCGGAATGGCGCCGCTCCACCACCCGGGCCGAGCAGACCATCCTCACCGGACAGCCGCACCCTCCGGCCGACCGCAGCCCCTCACCGTCACCCATCGGCTGAACCGACCCCCAACACCAAGCCCCCCCACCGCCGTCGGAGAACCCAGCGGGAGGGGGCTTGGTCGTGGGCGTTGGGGGGCTACTTCTTCTTGCCCTGGGTGTTGTCGGGGATCTTGGGGAGCTGGGTTTTTGCTGGTCGGGAGGGGTGGGCTCGTGCGCTTGGTGGTCCTCGGTGGTCATCATTGGCCACTGTTGAGCGTCCTCGGACGGCCCAGGGGCGGCCCAGCGCTGCCGCACTCAACTGACGGCCGCACCCTCGATGCGCCCCGCCTGAACCTCAGCCGACGACAGTCAGCCACGACGGCGGGCGCGCCAACCAACCACGCACGCGTGTGCCTCGCTGCACCCCCACCGGCTTCAGCCACGCTGCCAATGCCGTCGACCAGAGCGAGCCACGACGGCCGGACCGCTATGACGGTGCTGAGCTGAGTCATCAGCTTGGGAAGCTGCGGGCATTTGAGGGCGGTTCTGGGACTGACCTGGGGGAACGGTCGAGCGCGGGCCTCGGTGGGCTCAGCTCTTTCACCGTGGTTCCCCGCTGTTCCCCGCTCGTTCTGGTGCGGTTGTGGTGCGAAGGACCGTCATTCCTCGGGCTTGGGTGCCGTGAGGTCGACCCATATCCACGGCTTCCTGTGCCAGTCGCGCACCTCGCCTATGACCAGGTCGACGGTTGCCCCCACTGGCGGCAGCTCCTGCACGAGTCGCTTCACTCCCGGCTCGCTTCTGCGGCGAATCGTGTCCAATGAGGCGCCCACCGGGTCGTACTCGTCGAGCCTTGCCGTGAGGCCCCATGGCTGGTGACTAGTGATCGTTGCTTGGACTCTCTCGCCTTGGCGAAGCTCGTTGAGAGGGCGTCTCGGTTCATCTGCCATGGCAGCATCCTCTACCTCAACCCACCCCTCACCCCCAGCTCCCATCCCGTTTGCCGTCGACCCACACGCTTTCCAACTGTGGTGGTGGGGTAGTGGGCGTCGTTCGGGGGCGTTCACCTGGGTTCATGGACGGTTGGCCGTCGGCGCAGCGGCGGCTCCCGGTCTAGCCTGAACGGCCGTGAACGGGGCTGAATGAGACGGAAACTGAGACGGACAGGTGTTGCCGACGCCTTGGTCACGGACTTGGTGACGCGTCGCCGAAGTAACCAAGGGGGCGAGGCTTCAACTGCCGTCGGCTGGGTCTTGCCAGTGCCAGGGCAGCGCTGGCGGTAGCCAGGGAGCGCTGTCACTGCGCTCAAGCACTGGTGCCTCGCAGTCATCAGGCAAAGGGCTCCCGTCGATCACGGATTCAAGTGTGGACTGGACATAGCGCAGGTACCCGCGTGCGTCGCGAATGTGGCGCTCGCGATGGCTCTGGCCGATGCCTCGGTACCCGACGTCGAAGCACAACCCCACTAGCGCCCTGTACCGGGCGCGGACACGGTCATCTCCAATGGAGAGAAGGTCGGTTTGCATACCCTGCCGGACTGAGCCGAGGGCCACTGCGCAACGCTCCCGAGCTTGCGGGTTCAACTGCGGCTCGTCCCGTGCAAGGTCTGGCAGCGATGGTAGCCATGCATAGAGTTCCGCGAGGCGCTCCAAGAGCCGTTGCGCAGCCTCGGTGGCGCGCTGCTGCGTCCATTGCCGAAGGGCCAGCGCGCTAGTGGCAGCTTCCTGAGAAGCGGCGAGCTCAAGTTGGGACTCGATTGTCCTTGCGGTTTGCCAGCGTGCCACGTACACCGCGATGCCTCCGCCGGCCAAGGTCCCGATGAGCGCAGTGAGTGTCTGGCCCGCTAGCTCCCCCCAGCTACCCATGCCTCTCATTTTGGCTCTCTACCTGAGCCCTAAACCCGGCTTAGCCGTTGGACGTTGCCATAGCGACGAGCGCCCTCAGCTTGGGAAGCTTGGGTTGGTTACTGTCGGTTGCCTGGCTGACCTGCGGCTGAGCGGCTTCAGACACTGCTTGGCCAGCAAGTTGATCCCCGCCATTCCCCGTGGTTCCCCGCACGATCTGGCATGGATCTGGCACGGGCGCTTCGTCCCCAACCTCCGGCAGCGTGGTCACGGACCCAACCGGACGCATGCTGACGCGACACCCCCTCTGACACGGCAGCTGTAGTTCTGGTCATGGCTGGTCCTGAAGAGCGTGTCGGTGCTGGTGGCAGGCTCGTGCGATGGCTTGATGGTGGCGGCGCCAGGCCATCCAATGCAGGATGTGCTCCGCGTCCCGGACGGGTGGTGTGAGGACGAACGCCCGAAGGAGTCGGACGAGTTCGGGGCAGGTCAGCGGGACGAGATGGGCCGGTCCGGCAGGGCCGGTGGTGGTCGTGGCAGCGGCGGTCAAGGCGAGGACGGCGGATGCGACAAGGGAGAACAGCGACCAGCGCATCCAGGAGTTCCAGCAGGTCACCTGTCCTTCGTCCAGGCCGGTGAAGGTCTTGCCGAGTTGGAAAGTCTCCTCGATCCGCCACCGTCGGCAGATCACTTCCACCAGTCGGGCGAGGGTGACGTCTTCGGCCGACCAGCAGAGGAAGAAGGAGATCTCGCCGGTGTATCGGTGCCGGCGCGCGACCAGGACGCTGGTGCCGTCATCTCCGTGTCCGTTGGGGGTGTCGTCCGCACGGACATCGAGCCAGGCCCAGTCGTACTCGCGGGTGCCCTTCGTTCCGTGTCCGGTCTGCATGCGCATCCACTGGTGCGGCAGCACCTTGTTGATCATCTGGTGGGCCTTCCACCTGCGGCCCGCTCCGTCCGTGACCGTGTATGACTGGGACACGCCGACCGCGTAGCCGAGCCCGAACTCCCGCATGCTCCTGCGGAGTTCACGGCCCGAGTACACATCGTCACCGGCGAACCAGCGTGCCCGGACACCCAGCTCGAGCGCGTTTTTGACCATGGTGGCGGTCTGCTGCAGCTTCGTCGCGAACATGATCCCTTCCGGGACGCCGGCTGCTTCGCGGCGTTCCTCGTCCGCAGCCCAGTCCCTGGGGAGGTACAGGGCCCGGTCGATCACCACCCGCACCGACTCGGTGACCACGGCCAGGTGCACGGCGACCTGACACAGCCCGACGCCTTTGATCGCGCCGGAGTACTGGCGGCCGGCGCCGACGCAGTCGGTCGAGGACTTCGCGTCCCCGGTCTCGTCCGCGACCAGTACCACGTCCTGACCTGCCAGTTCACGCACGACCAGGCGGGCAATCTCCTCCCGGGCCCGATCATGGTCGAACCTCGCCCGTGACAGCAGGTGCTGCAGCCGGTGCGGGCCTGGATGCCCCAGCACCTCAGCCAGCGTCCAGCAGTTCCGCGTGTCCACCTCCGTCAGCAGCCCGGTGATCATCTCCGTTGCCGTCGCACGTGTCTCACGCCGGGCGAAGCAGCCCGCGATCGCATCCATCGCCGCCCGGAACATCCGGTCCCAGGCAGCCTGGGCTATCGTGGCCTCCACGGCCACCTGGTCTTGAAACGTCGTCACAAACGTTCATGATCAAGGTGGCCGTACCTGTGCCCGCACCCGACCTCCCAAGCCGCCGACCAGCGCAGACGCCGGAACTACAGCTGCCGTGTCTGAGGCCTGGCCAAGCAGAGGTGCCAAGACCGTCGGTTGGGTGGTGCGCACAGGAAGGTACGCAGAAAGCTCATCCTGTGACGAGTCGGGAGGATAGTCTGAAGCCGCAATCGTCGACTGCTCAGGAAGCTCCGCCTCACTGCGTAAGGATTGTCATGACAGCCGAGGAAAGTGCGCTCGTATCGGCGTTTGAAATTCACGGGCTCTTTGGGAACAGATACCTTCACGTTGACTTGGTCGGAGAGGGCGTAGAACGCTCGAAGGGGCGGCGTCTATCGCTGCTATATGGGAACAATGGAAGCGGGAAAACGACAGCGCTCAAGTTGTTGTGGCATGCTCTCTCCCCTTCCGATAAAGAGGGGCATCGTAATCAAATTGCCAGAACGCCCTTTGAACGGTTCACAATCTTCCTGTGTCGCGGAGACGTTATTACCTTCGTCAAAACGGGTGGGCTAGTCGGCGACTTTACGGCAACCGTTACGAAGAATGAGAAGAAAATCGTAGAGCAGTTCTACAGCGCTCTACCTGATGGCACGATAACTGCAGTTGGCCCTCGACGAGAGTCCAGCCAGCAAGACATTCACCAGCAGCCTCTGTTTGAAGTTGAGAGTCGAGATCCGAGAAGCCATGTTGGCGTGATTTGGGAAGATCTCGCAGCGGACTTTCAGTTTGAGATCCAAAAGAGTCTTAGAGCATTCGAGAGGCAACCAGATACTTTTGTGAAGTATCTGGAAAATCTTGGGACTGGCCCGTACATGCTCGCTGATGACCGCCGCATTTATGGCGACGACATTGAGCGCAAGAATAACAGGCATCGCAGTCGACGGGTTGTAGTCGAAGCGGACGAGGGGGCTGGTTCGTCTCCTGCAAGCGGAGTCACAGCGGAACTCGCGATCGCAGTTCAGCGTGCTTACGACATGATCCAGAAAATGATCATCGATGGAAACGTTTCCGGTTCAAGGGGGTCTAATAACGTCTACCTTGGCATCCTGGAAAAGATTTCTCAAGCTACCCCGAAGGAGGCCGATAGGGAAACCAGGCGGAGGCTTGGTGGCAATCTAAGGGATATCGCAAAGAAGACCGCTGAATACAGTAAATACGGCCTGATGCCAACCATCAGGGAAGAGTCCTTTTTGGAGGTCCTTAACCGTACTCCGGATAGTCGGCTTGACGTTGCCGAAGACGTACTCCAGCCGTTCCTTGAAGCTCAAGTGGCTCGTTTGGATGCTCTGAGTCACGTTGCTCGACTCTTGGCCACTCTAACTCGGGAAGTAGATCGCTTCTTTGAAAGTAGCGGGAAGCGAGTGAGGTATAGGGCACCGTCAGGCATTAGGGTCCTTTCCGAGGACGGCGAACTGCTGCAGCTTGACAATCTCTCGTCCGGCGAGCGTCAGATTCTTCTGCTGTTGCTGAACACTGTTCTAGCTCGTCAGAGCACTCGCCTTTTCCTCATCGACGAACCTGAATTGAGTCTAAACGTTAAGTGGCAGAGGCAGCTCATGGGCGCCCTTTTGGCTTTGACGGAAGGAACTCCCGTCCAGTTTATTGTAGCCACGCATTCGATTGAAGTAATTACCGGCCATCGAGATTCCCTGGCGAGAGTTGCCCCTAAGAAGCTAGAAAAGTAGCTATTCTTGAGACAAGCGGAGGGGAAGGCATGCAGGACGGGGAAGCTCGACGAACGTTGGATGAACTCGTAACTCTATACGAGTTGGAACCAGAGGTTCGAGACCTTTTTGTAGAAGGGAGATCCGACAGGAACTTCCTCAAGGCCCATCTGCTAAACGGGGCTGGAACCGCACTATGCAACATCTACGCCGTGTCTGATCGCGTCCATATTCCTGATGGTGAGCTAATGGCGGCAGGACTTATGGTGGGCGAGAGGGGTAGAATCCTGTGGCTCGCGCAACAACTGTCCACGAGGATCCCCGGGCATTCATCTGTAGCGCTGGTGGCCGATAAGGATTTTGCAAGTCTAAAGGCAGATGTCAAAGAGGACGTTCATGGCCTTTTTTACACCGACTATTCTTCCATGGAAGCCTACGCCCTCAATGAGGTGACTCTCACAAAGTTGCTCCGAGTCTCCCTTGGTGCACCTGACTATATTAGTGCTTCCAGTCTTATATCGGCGGTGAAGCCAGCCTTGATCGCTCTCTTCCTGATCCGTCTCTGCCTTAGAGACAGCGGGACTGGAGCAACCATCCCTAATAAGACCCTCGCCAAGTGGGACTTGGATGACCAGTCTGAGGTCAAGGTGGGTGAAGTTTTCCGTTTGGCTTTGAATGGTGTGCCCGTGCGTGAACGTAACGAGCAGACCCCGGAGAAGCTCTATGCAAAGTACATTGAATATCAAGGGTTAGTTGATTCGGAGTTTCGCAATTTTGTTAACGGGCATGATGTGAGCTTGGTAATCGTCAGATTCCTAAAGTCCGAGTGCCCGAGTGTCTTTAACTCTGATGCCAGACGCCCGCTTCAGAACTCTGATGTTCTGGAAGTGGTCCTGATGTCCTGTGTCGATACGCCTAGTTTGACTAACGAGCCCATGTTTCGGGCCATTGAAGCGTGGATTGAAAACAATACGCGGGATAGCTGAGCCCCCCTGACCTTAAAAGCCGAGATTCCATGGCTACTGAGCGGGTAAACCTCGCGGTCGGAGGAGCGGCTTTGGGGTGGCGCTGCTTTGGCGCGAGTGATCATGGCCCCGTAAGCTTCCGGCGCGTCGGGCAGTCTGTGGACCTGCCCGGTAAAGCACGACGTTGGGGCCATGATCTTCGAGGCTCGCGCCAAAGTGGCTCCGTAAAGCCGTGGAGCCGACCGCCCCAGCCACGACGTACCCCTTCTCTGGCATCAGGTGGCCGCATGCTTTCGGCGCGGCACGGGCGCCGGCCGGGCTGGAGCGGGACGGAGGCAGGAGCGCAGGCCCGGCCGGGGGCCGGGCCGCGCGCGGGGAGCGGAGCGAGCCGCCTTGAACCAGTAGAGAAAGTTGTAACTCAGTCGGCCGTGTGGGGCTTGAAGGCGTGTGCGCAGGCTGGGAGTTCGCCGTCTTGGCGGTGTGCGAGTGGCAGGAAGAGTGCGGGTCGGATCGTCCAGGTGATGCGGGTGTTGGTCTGGGTGACTGAGACCTCGCAGGGCTCGGCGCGTATGAGGGCCTTTCTCGTTGCTACGCGGCCGTCATACAGCCAGGTCCATGCGTCCTGGGAGGCGTCGGCGTCGAGGGCCGGTGAGAGGGTGCGGAGTGCTACCGCGATCCATCGGTCTGCCTGGGCGGCGCTGTAGGCGTCGAAGGATGCTCGGAGTGCCGGCCGCGTCTCGTCGGCGGTGAGGTCTTCGGTCCAGCACTCGCACCAATAGCCCCGCCGTGGCTTGTCGGTCAGCACGGGTGGCCTCCTGGGTGCTGGTCCGCGTAGAGCTCCGCGGTGACCGTGTGGCCGTTGTCGCTGTCGTGGACGACGACCCGGTGAGCGATGACGCTGACCATGCCCAGGCCCCGGCCGTGCTCGGCCTCCTGGTCCTGGTCCTGGAGCTCGATCTTCGGGGCTGTGCCGGTGCCTCCCTCGTCCGTGACTGACAGGGCGATCACCTGCGGCGATACCGCGACGGCCAGATGGAAGCTGCCGCGTTCGTGCCCGCTGGCCGTGTGCAGGATGGCGTTCGCGCTGAGCTCGCTCACGATCAGTTCGGCGTCCTCGGCCAGGGGTGAGCCGCGCAGGATGTCGCGGGTCCAGCGGCGGGCCCGGCTGACCTCTTCCGGAAATCCTGGGCAAGACAGGCCCCAGACCCGGGCTGTACTCGTATACTCGTGCATACAAGTTCCTTCGTGCTGGTAGGCCGCCATGTGTAGCGGGTTCGGGCTAGACGAGTTTCACGCCGTCGTGGGCGCGGATGGCCGGCGGGGTCGTCGCGTCAAGTGCGTCCAGGACGCGGATCGCGTATGCCTCGTCGGCAAGGTCGGAGACTTCTTCACGGGTGGCCCAGCGCAGGGCGCGGGTCTCGTCGCCGGTGGTGGGCACGCCGTCTGCGGCCTCGCAGCGGAAGACGAGCGAGACGATCAGGCCCGTCATGTTCTTGTAGACGCCGGTCAGGGTCGCGGGAAGTGCGATCTTGATGCCGGTCTCTTCGAGGACTTCGCGTTGGAGGGCCTCGGGGATGGTCTCCTCGCGTTCGAGGACGCCGCCCGGGGGTTCCCACTTGCCATTGTCGCGGCGCTGGATCAGGAGGGCCCGGCCCTGGGCGTCGACGATCACTCCGGCGACGCTCACGGAGTGCGGACGGTCGGTGCTCACGTTCCTCGGCCCTCTCGGCTGGCTAGGCTCTCCACCGTAGCAACAAGACTCGCCCACACGTCTAGATACCTAAAGGAGTACACGTGAGCCCTCTTCCTTCCGGCCTCCTCGGCGACCTGGACCCCACGAGCGATCGTGCGGTCTTCCGGCAGATCGCCGACCAGCTACGCGAGGCCATCGACCGCGGGCGATTCCACGAGGGTGACAAGCTGCCCTCGGAAGCCGACCTTGTCGATCATTACGGGGTATCCCGGATGACGGTGCGAAACTCCTTCTCCATCCTTCAGGGGGAAGGGCTCGTGCACGCCGAGCACGGCAAGGGCGTCTACGTACGGCCCCGCCCGCCCGTGCGGCGCCTCGCCTCCGACCGGTTCGCGCGACGGCACAGGGAGCAGGGCAAGTCCGCCTTCATCGTCGAGGCCGACGCCGCCGGCAGTCACCCGCAGGTCGACTCGCTGGAGGTCAAGGAGGAGAAGGCCAGTCCGGACGTCTCCGCCCGGCTCGGTTCCGTGCGCCGGGTGCTGGCTCGTCGGCGGCGGTATCTGCTGGACGGGCGGCCGGTCGAGTTCGCCACGTCGTTCCTGCCGCTCGATATCGCGCGCGGTACGCAGATCGCCGAGCCCAACCCCGGGCCCGGCGGTATCTATGCCCGCCTCGAGGAACTGGGCCACCGCCTCGACCACTTCGAGGAGGAGATCCGTGCCCGGATGCCTTCGCCTGCTGAGGTGAAGACCCTGCGGCTGGCCTCCGGCGTGCCGGTCATCCACCTCGTCCGGACCGCCTTCGATGGCGAGGGGCGGGCCGTGGAGGTCTGCGACACGGTGATGGCGGCTGACGCATACGTGCTGTCGTACCAGCTTCCTGCGACCTGATCGTCATGGTTTGCGGTGGTGCGCGGGGGCGATTTCCGGACTCGTACACCCCAACACGCATACTCGTATAGACGAGTGGGCAAGTTGTGATGCATAGTGGTCCACGCGTTCCCGGTGTCGGGTTCGCAGGACGCTACATGTATAGACGAGTAGATAGGGGAAGTTCCTTGCGTACCATCCGTGTTGAGACCTCGGCCGCGACGATCCTGCTGACCGAGGCTCCCGAGAAGAAGGTCCGCGACCGGCAGACGGGCGAGATCGCCAAGGACGCCGTGAGCGGGGAAGCGCTCATGACGATCGGCGTCGTCCACATCGAGGACGGCGAGTCGTCGCTGTTCAAGGTCACCATCCCGGAGAGCGGGGTGTCCGAGGGGCTGGCGCTGGGTTCGCCGGTCTCGCTGCCGGGGCTGGTCGCCCGGCCGTGGGAGAGCGTGTTCAACGGGCAGAAGCGGCACGGGATCGCCTTCCGCGCCGCCGCTGTCACCCCGGCCGCCTTCCCGGCCGCCGCCGGAACCGGCACCGAGGCCGCCGCCTGATGTCGGATGTGACGACGCTCCTGGAGGTGGGTGGGCCTGTCGCCGCGCTCGGCGGCGGGGCCGCCTACACCCGGGCCCAGCACCCGGGCGTGTACTGGTCCACCGTCGGCCTGCCCATATCGACGGCCCGGCTCCTCGGCTCCTACGGCTCGGTCATGGAAGCCTGCGGGCTGACCGTGGCGCCGTCCCGGCTGCGGGTCCTCGCGGTCAAGGCCACCACTCAGCGGGAAGTGCGGCCCGTTCCGCCGCGCCGGGGCCTGATCCGGCCCACCTCGACCGGGCTGCGGATTCGTCTCCGGCTCGCACCGGGGCAGGAGCCCGCCGACGTCGCCGCCTCGGCCGAACGCCTGCGGCACGCGTGGGGCGTGCACGCCGTGTACGTCTCCACCGTCAAGCCGGGTGTCGTCGAGCTGCGGCTCGTCGGCTTCGACGTCCTGCGGCGCGTACGGATGCCCCGCAAGGTCGGCGGCGGGTACCTGCGCATCCCGGTCGCGCTGCGCGAGGACGCCACGCCCTTCGTACGGGACTACCGCACCATCCCGCACCAACTCACCCTCGGCGCCACGCTGTCCGGCAAATCCATGTACCTGCGGCACCTGATCACCGGACTGGCCCGGCAGCCGGTCGCCCTGGTCGGCATCGACTGCAAGCGGGGCGTGGAGCTGGCGCCGTTCGCGGCCCGGCTCTCCGCCCTCGCCACCGACCCGGAGCAGGCGGCCGAACTGCTGCCCGCACTGGTGCAGGAAATGGAGGACCGATACGACCTGATCAAGGCCCGGCAGGGCATCGCCCCGAGCACTCCCGACGAGGAGATCACCTCCGACATCTGGGGTCTGCCCGAGCGCGAACGCCCCACGCCGATCGTGCTGTTCGTCGACGAGGTCGCCGAACTCTTCCTCGTCGCCACGAAGAAGGACGAGGAACGGCGGGATGAGATGGTCACCCAGCTCATCCGGCTCGCCCAGCTCGGCCGCGCCGCCGGCATCTACCTGGAGGTCTGCGGCCAGCGCTTCGGCGCCGAACTCGGCAAGGGCGCCACCATGCTCCGGGCCCAGCTCACCGGGCGCGTCTGCCACCGCGTCAACGACGAAGCCTCCGCCAAGATGGCGCTCGGCGACATCGCCCCGGAAGCCGTCACGGCTGCCTGCGGCATCGCCCCCGAACGGCCCGGTCTCGCCGTCGCCGGTGACACCTCCGGCGGCTGGTCCCGCATCCGCACCCCGTACCTCTCCCTCGGCGACGCCGCCGGGATCTGCCGCGTCTCCGCAGACCTGGTCCCCGAACTGGCCGCACTCAAGCCGTTCCGGCCCGAGGTGCCCGTAGGGCCGATCGAGGCGCCGGTCCCGCTCGTGAAGCCGCGCCGGGTCACCGACTGATCCACCCCTCACCCCGGTCGGCGTGACCGCCTCGCGCCACGTCCCTACCCCTGCCATGGCTGAACCCGGAAGGAGCCGCATCATGCGCGCCCTGCTGGCCCGTGTCGACGCGGTGCTCGTCCAGGCGCTCATTGCCGCAGCGCTGTCCTTCGCCCACCTGCACGACATCGCGTCGGCGGCCGGACAGGACGGGTGGAAAGCGTGGGCCTACCCCGTCTCGGTCGACCTGCTGCTCGTCGCCGCCTGGCGCCGACTGCGCACCGGGGGCCGCAAGGCGTCCTCCTGGTGCTGGTTCGTCATCGCCCTCACCGCGTCCCTCGGCGCCAACGTCGCCACCGCCGGACTGCTCGACATGCACCAGGTGCCGGCCTGGCTGCGCATCCTCGTCGCGGGCTGGCCCGCCATCGCCTTCCTCGGCGGCACCCTCCTCGCCCACTCCGCCCCGGCCCTGGAGCAAGGCGACGGCACCGAACCAGCCGTCGAGGCCGTCGAGGACCGGCAGGACGCACCCGAGTCCGCCCATGAGCCACCCGCCCAACCGGCCATCGAAGCCCCGCCCGAACGTCCGACCGTCCCAGTCCCGGCCGCCCTGGTCGAACACGCCCGCAAGGTCGCCGCCGAACACCACACACGCACCGGCACACCGATCGACACCCCAACCCTGCGCGCCCGCCTCGGCGTCCCGGCTCCCATGGCCGAAGCCATCGCCGCACAGCTCGCCTGAACAGGAGGAACCATGCCGCTCTTCTGCTTCAACACCGCCGCCGACTACGTCGAAGCGGCCCGACAGATGGTCACCACCGGCCGCCCGGCCCTGGCCCGGCTCCTCGCCGAAGAGGCCGCCGACCGCACCCCTGACCCCGACCAGGCCGCGCGCATCCTGCGCGAGTTCCCCGGCCCGAGCCTGCGGCAGGAGGACTGACCATGGCCGCCAACCGCCGCTTCCGCAGCGTCACCCGCATCGGCCCCGTCCAGGTCGGCACCTCCTACGACGGCCGAGGCCGGGAGAAGCACACCGCCGCCTGCACCGCCCCGCGCTGCGGCTTCTCCGCCGACTACGACAGCCGCGCCGCCGCCGAACTGGCCGCCCGCACCCACCGCTGCCCCGTCCGCTGAAAGGATCCGCCGCCCCGTGACCGTCAGCCTCCCGCTCGTCTTCGTCCTCGGCTTCTTCGCCTGGGGAGCGGTCAAGTTCCTCGGCGTCCGTACCTGGGTCGTCGTCCTGATCGCCCTCTTCGGCTTCTGGCTCTCCCACACCTTCATGGCCCCGGCCATCGAGTCCGGCACGCGCTCCGGCGTGGGCGTCATAAACGGCTCACACGACTAGACGAGTAGATGAGGAAGGGTTCGCCGCCGTGTTCCTGCCCAAGTACCCCGACAGCCCGACCCCGCCGCCCGCGCACACCCACACACCGACCTCGACCGACCCGACGCCCGTACAGCGCTCGCTTCCGTCGGCCCTCGACCGCAACACCGTGGCCGCGCTGGTCCTCGGCGGAGTCGTCCTCACCGCGCTCCTGGCCGCCGTCGCCGTCACGGCCATCTCGGTAGCCGTCGCCGCCGTCGTCCTGCGCTCCCTGCTCCGCGACCACCACCGGCGCTGACCGCGCTTCCGGCCGCCGGGGCGGCGTCGCATGACCAGGCATCGCCGCCCCGGGGCCGTTCCTACCGACCGAGCCAGTCAGAAGGAGAACGCCATCTTCACCCGCTCCACTCCGGCCCCTCTCCCGGAAGTCGCGAACCTGGCCGCCCAGGGCACGCTCCCGGGTATTCTCCGCCAGCTCTCCGGCCTCGGCGGCTGCACCCACCCGATCCGCCTGGACGGCCACCGCACCGAGTACGGCGTCGACACGACCACCGGCGAGATCGGCGCCGTCCTCCACCACCTCGACTCCACCAGCCTCCCGGCCGGCCAACTGCTCGTCCGCTGCAACAACCGCCGCACGACCCGCTGTGCGGCCTGCGCCGAGGTCTACCGCCGCGACACCTTCCACCTGATCACCTCGGGCCTACGCGGTGGCAAGGGCACCCCGGAACACGTCGCCACCCACCCCCGCGTGTTCGCCACCTTCACCGCCCCGAGCTTCGGCCCGGTCCACAACCGCCCATCCAGCGGACGCAACTGCCGCTGCGGCACCACCCACGACCAGGACGACGACGCCCTCGGCACCCCGCTCAACCCGGACACCTACGACTACGAAGCGGCCGTGCTCTGGAACGCCCACGCGGGAGCGCTCTGGCGGCGCTTCTCCATCTCTCTGCGCCGCGAGGTCGCCAAGCGGGCGGGCCTGTCACAGCGCCGGTTCCGCGAACACGCCCGCGTCTCCTTCGCCAAGGTCGCCGAGTACCAGAAGCGCGGCGCGGTCCACTTCCACGCGGTCATCCGCATCGACGGCCCGACCGGCGGCGACACCCCGCCCCCGGCCTGGGCCACCGCCGAACTGCTCACGGACGCCATCCGCACCGCCACCGCCAAAGTCCGGGTGGCCGGCCCGGCCATCGACGACCGCACCCACACCTTCACCTTCGGCCGTCAACTCGACGTCCGCCCCATCCGATCCGCCGACTTCAACGACGGTCAGGAACTCACCGAGCGCGCGGTCGCCGCCTACATCGCCAAGTACGCCACCAAGGGCGCCGAAACCGCCACGGGAGCTCTCGACCGCCCCCTGAAGTTCGCCGCCGAACTCGCCCAGCTCGACATCAGCGAGCACGCCCGCCGCCTCGTCCGAACCGCCTGGACGTTGGGCGCCCGCAAGAGCCTCGAACACCTCCGCCTACGCGCCTGGGCCCACATGCTCGGCTTCCGCGGCCACTTCTCCACCAAGTCCCGCCGCTACTCCACCACCCTCGGCGCCCTCCGCGACGCCCGCGCCGAATGGCGCCGCGCACAGACGGCGGCAACCACGGCCAACAGCCGCGAGCCCGAGACGACATACGTCATCGCCCACTGGGTCTTCGCCGGAACCGGCCTGTCCTCCGCCGAAGCCTGGCTTGCCGCATCCCTCGAACCCGCACCCGGAACGGAAGGAGAACCCACCCGTGGCTGACCGACGCAGCAGAGGGATGGAGGCGGAACTGCGCGCCCTGCCTACGCGGTTCCTCACTCCTGATGACCTGGTGGACATGTTCGAGCTGCCCAGCGTCGAGACGGTCTACCAGTGGCGCCGCAAGCGCACCGGTCCGCGTGGTTTCCGGGTTGGCCGGCACCTCCGGTTCGACCCGGACGACGTACGCGCCTGGGTGGAGTCCCAGCTCAAGGGGGCTGCTGCCTGATGGCCGGACACATCCAAGACCGCTGGTACAAGGAAGAGAAGGGTCCGGACGGCAAGACTCGCAAGGTCAAGACCGACCGCTATGGCACGGGCATGCGCTACCGCGCCCGCTACATCGGCCCGGACGGTACCGAGAAGTCCAAGAGCTTCCCCGACCGTCAGAAGCGGCTCGCCGAACAGTGGCTCTCGCAGACAGAGGCGGACATGACGCGGGGGCAGTACATCGACCCCCGCGCGGCCCGGATCACCTTCCAGCAGTACGCCGAGAAGTGGGTGACCCACGCGCCGGACCCGAACACTCAAGCCTCGATGGAGTCACAGCTCCGGTTGCACGCCTACCCCTGCCTGGGGTCGCGCCCTCTCGGCTCCTTCCAGCCCGCTCACATCCGCGACTGGGTGCGGCAGCTTCAGGAGAACGGCGTCCGTGGGTCGTACGCCCGGACGATCTACTCCAACGTGCGCGCCGCCCTCAGCGCGGCCGTGGACGACGGGCACCTTCCCCGGAACCCGTGCGCCGCCCGCTCGGTCCGTCCACCGACTGTGGATAACAAGCGCATCGTGCCCTGGACGCCGGAACGGGTCTTCGCCGTCCGGGCCGGCATGCCCGACCGCTACCAAGCCATGGTCGACCTGGGCGGCGGCTGCGGCCTTCGCCAGGGCGAGATCCTGGGCGTGGCCGTCGACGCGATCGACTTCGGGTCGGACACCCTGCACGTGGTCCAGCAGCTCAAGCTGAGCCGTAGCAAGCCGGTCTTCGCCCCGCCGAAGGGTGGCAAGCTCCGGGACGTACCGCTCCCCGGTCCAGTCGCTGACGCCCTTCGCACCCACATGAAGCGATTCCCGCCGGTCGAGATCACCTTGCCGTGGAAGGTGGCGGACGGGCCTCCGGTGACCAAGCGGCTGATCTTCACCGGACCGCGGGGTGGTCACGTCTGGCGTACGTCGCTCAACGAGGAGGTGTGGAAGCGGGCCCTCGCCTCGGCTGGCGCGATCCCCGAGCGGAAGCCGGGCGGCTCGTACGCCGAGTCACGCGAGAACGGCATGCACGCCCTCCGCCACTTCTACGCCTCGGTGCTCCTGGACGCGGGCGAGAACATCAAGGCCCTCGCCGAGTACCTCGGGCACTCGGACCCCGGCTTGACCCTCCGCGTCTACGCGCACCTCATGCCGTCCAGCCAGGAGCGCACCCGCAAGGCGGTCGCCGCCGTCTTCGATACGGCCCGGTCGGACCCCTCGACGAACACCTGACGGCCCAGAGACGGCCCAGAGGCAGCGAAAAGCCCCCTCCCAGCGGAGAAACCGCAGGTAGGGGGCTTGTTCGTGGGCGCTTACTTCTTCTTGCCCTGGTTCTTGACCGCCTCGATCGCTGCTGCCGCCGCCTCGGGGTCGAGGTAGCTGCCGCCCGGGGTGACGGGCTTGAAGTCGGCGTCGAGGTCGTAGACGAGGGGGATGCCCGTGGGGATGTTCAGGCCCGCGATGTCCGCGTCCGAGATGTTGTCCAGGTGCTTGACCAGGGCGCGCAGGCTGTTGCCGTGGGCGGCGACCAGGACCGTGCGGCCGGTCAGGAGGTCCGGGACGATGCCGTCGTACCAGTACGGGAGCATCCGGCCGACGACGTCCTTGAGGCACTCCGTGCGCGGGCGCAGCTCCGGCGGGATGGAGGCGTAGCGCGGGTCGTCGGACTGGGAGAACTCGGTGCCGTCCTCGAGCGGGGGCGGCGGGGTGTCGTAGGAGCGGCGCCACAGCATGAACTGCTCCTCGCCGAACTCGGCGAGGGTCTGCGCCTTGTCCTTGCCCTGGAGGGCGCCGTAGTGGCGCTCGTTCAGGCGCCAGCTGCGGTGGACCGGGATCCAGTGGCGGTCGGCGGCCTCCAGCGCGAGCTGCGCGGTGCGGATCGCGCGCTTCTGGAGGGACGTGTGGAGCACGTCGGGGAGCAGGCCGGCGTCCTTCAGCAGCTCACCGCCGCGGACCGCCTCCTTCTCGCCCTTCTCGTTGAGATTGACGTCCACCCAGCCGGTGAACAGGTTCTTCGCGTTCCACTCGCTCTCGCCGTGGCGGAGGAGGATCAGCTTGTACGGTGCGTCGGCCATGCCTCAGAGCGTAATCCACGCATTCGGGCCACAGGAGGCCCGCCCATCAGCCGGACAGTTGACGGGATCCGTTAATCCACTGGCCGGTGAGAACGACGGTTCAGTAAGTTGTGCCTGCCCGTAGGGGCACTTACACATTTTCTTGCCGTGCCGTGGGGGATCCTGATGTCCGTCGCCCGTCTGAGACGTGCCGCCCGGGAGAGCGTCTCCGGGCTCCCCCGCGCGTTCTGGTGGCTGTGGACCAGCACCCTGGTCAACCGGCTCGGGGCGTTCGTCGCCACCTTCATGGCGCTGTACCTGACGATCGACCGCGGCTACTCCGCCTCGTACGCCGGCCTCGTCGCCTCCCTGCACGGGCTCGGCGGGGTCGTCTCGTCGCTCGGTGCCGGCGTGATGACCGACCGGCTCGGCCGCCGCCCCACCCTGCTGATCGCCCAGTCCGCCACCGCCGCCTCCGTCGCCCTGCTCGGCTTCATGCAGGACCTGGTCGCCATCGCCGCGGTCGCGTTCCTGGTGGGCATGGCCTCGAACGCCTCGCGGCCCGCCGTCCAGGCGATGATGGCCGACATCGTCCGGCCCGCGGACCGCGTCCGCGCGTTCTCCCTCAACTACTGGGCCATCAACCTCGGCTTCGCCGTCTCCTCCGTGTCGGCGGGGTTCATCGCCGAGTTCAGCTATCTCGCCGGATTCCTGATCGAGGCCGGCATGACGGCCGTCTGCGCCGTCCTGGTCTTCCTCAAGCTGCCCGAGTCGCGGCCGCGGCGGGCGGCGCAGGAGAAGGCCGCGGACGAGGTCGGGCTCGGGACCGTCCTGCGCGACGGTCGCTACATGGCCGTCGTCGGCCTGTCCTTCCTCGTCGCCGTCGTCTTCCAGCAGGGCTCGATCGGCCTGCCGGTGGCGATGGGCCAGGCCGGCTTCACGCCCGCCGACTACGGCACGGCGATCGCGCTCAACGGCGTGATCATCGTCGTGCTCCAGATCCCCGTCACCAGGTTCATCGAACGCCGGGACCCGCGCCGGCTGCTCATGATCTCGTCGCTGCTCGCCGGATACGGCTTCGGGCTCACCGCCTTCGCCGGGTCGGTCGGCGTCTTCGCCCTCACCGTCTGCGTGTGGACCCTCGCCGAGATCGTCAACGCGCCGACGCAGACCAGCCTGGTCGTCCGGCTCTCGCCGGTGCACGGCCGCGGCCGCTACCAGGGCATGTACACCCTGTCCTGGTCCCTCGCGGCGCTCGTCGCTCCGCTGATGTCCGGCCTGGTCATCGACCGGTTCGGGGCCGCGTGGCTGTGGGGGCTGTGCGCCGTCGTCGGCATGGTCGCGGCCACCGGGTACGGGGCCCTGATGCGGCGTCCCGCGGCGGCGGGGGCCGCGAACACGGCGGAAGCCGCGACGCCGGCCGCCACCACCGGCGCGGCGGAGGTCTCCGCGAGCCGAAGCTCCGCCGGCGGTTCCCCCGGCTGAGGACCGTCCCACCAGCCGTGCCGAGGTCCGGGGCGCGGCATCCGCCTCACGGATGCATCCGTGCTCCCTTGATCACCTTGTCCACCGCGTTCCTCGGTCCGTACACCGCGAGCCCCACCAGGTCGAGCCCGTCCGTGCCCACGGCCCGCACCGCCGCCCGGTTGTCGCGGTCGTTGCCCGTGGCGAACAGGTCCGAGGTGAAGACCGAGCGCGGCAGGGCGCGGGAGAGGGCCTTGGCGTGGGCGGAGCCCAGCGTCTCCTTCGTGCCCTCGAAGACCAGGACCGGCTGGCGGAACATGGGGAGGTACTGGACGCCGTCCGCGTCCTCGTAGGGTTCGCCGATCACCTCGGGGACCTGGCTGCCCAGGCCGCTGACCAGGAACGCGGTGACGTTCAGACGCTGCCAGGGCTCCAGGTCCGCGCGCAGCAGGACGGCGATCTTGGTGTCGAAACGGATGGGTGCGTCGTCGCTCATGCTCCGAGACTGCCGACCGGCCCGCGTCCGCGTCTTGTACGTTCTTTGCATGGCCCCGCAGCCGGAAGTGTCCGCCTGGCGGCCCCGCGTCCCCGGCGTCGTCGAGGTCTTCCACGCCCACTTCACCGAGTACGCGTACCCGATGCACGTCCACGAGGCGTGGACGCTGCTCATCGTGGACGACGGGGCCGTGCGCTACGACCTGGAGCGGCACGAGCACGGCACTCCGCACGACACGGTCACCCTGCTGCCCCCGCACGTCCCGCACAACGGCTCCCCCGCCACGCCGTACGGCTTCCGCAAGCGGGTCCTGTACCTCGACGCCACGCGTCTGCCCGACGAGCTCATCGGAGCCGCCGTCGACCGGCCCGACCTGCGCGACCCCGTGCTGCGCACACGGGTGGGGCAGCTGCACGCCGCCCTCGCGCACGCCGGGGACGAACTGGAGGCCGAGAGCAGGCTGACGCTCATCGGCGAGCGGCTGCGCGGTCATCTGCGGCCGCGCGAGGTCTCCGACGTGTCCCGGTCCGACCCCGCCCTCGCGCGCCGGCTGCGCGAACTCCTCGACGAGCACGTCGTCGACGGGCTCGCCCTCGACGAGGCCGCCGCGCTCGTCCACGCCCATCCCGCCCATCTGGTACGGGCGTTCAGCACGGCCTACGGCATCGCGCCGCACCAGTATCTGAACTCGCGGCGGGTGGACCGGGCGCGCCGGCTGCTGCTCGACGGGCGCCCGGCGGGGGAGGTCGCGTCCGCCACGGGGTTCTTCGACCAGTCCCATCTCACCCGGCATTTCCGGAAGTTGGTGGGGGTCACGCCGGGGCGGTACGCCCGGACGGCGCGTGGCTGACTCCCGGTCCGGCCCCGGGGTGCCGGTTCGGGTCCAGGGTGCCGGTCCGAGTCCCGGGCCCCCGGCTCCGGCTCCGGCTCCGGCTCCGGCTACAGCTCCGGCCCCAGCCCCACCCCCAGCTCCCGCTGTGCCGCGTGGAGATTGCGTGGGCGGACCGCGTCCGTCGTGGGATACAGCTCCAGTCGCGCGTGGCTCCGGTGGCCTGTACGTCGCGATCGTGGACGCCCCGATTCCGGGAGCCCTGCCGCGCGGGCTCGATCGGCGTCAGGGTCCGCCACTCGTCCCGCCGGTTGCCGGTCCAGCCCTCGAAGGGCCACGCCCGCTCCTTGACGGCGGAGACCAGGGAGTCCCAACGGGCCCTCGGAGACAGCCAGACGAGGCCGCCCGCCCAGGACCACGCCGACTTGGTGCCGCCGTAGCGGGAGCCGTAGACGCCGATCAGTTCGGTGAGGCTCCTGGTGGCGTAGAGCGTCGTACGGGGGCTTCCGGCGCCGCGCAGCACCACGTTGTCGTGACCGATCAGGATCAGGTCGTCGATGCGGAAGGTGCCGGGCGGGATGGTGACCGTGCCACCGCCGGCCCTTCCGGCGGCGGCGATGGCACGGTTGATCGCGGGAGCGGAGTCGGTGGTGCCGTCCGCCACGGCTCCGTGGTCGCGTACGTCGGCCACGACGGGGCGGCGGGGGAAGCGCGCCGCCCCGCCGCCGTAGCCGGCCCGGCCGATGTACGGGATCTGCGGATGGGTGAAGGGGGTGCGGGTGAACTCCCGCCAGAGGGTGGGGACTTGACCGCCGCGCGCCGGGGCGGCGAGGGCGGGCCCGCCGGTCGCCGCGGCGGCGGCCACCGCAGTCGCGGTGACGAGAACGCTGCGTCTGGTCATGCCGTGGTGCGCCGTACTCATTCCGTACGTCCTTCCCCTGTAGATTTTCACGGATGTGAACGACGTTCATATGTGAGTTGGACGTGAGCATGGCATGGCGTGCGGAGAGCGGGAAAGGGTCCTGCAGGGGTGAATCAGCTGCGGGGCTTCATTCAGTCAGCGGGGCGCTGGGTCAGATTCGTGAATGCGTCCAGGTTGCGCGTCGACTCGCCGCGCGCCACCCGCCACGCGTACTCCTTGCGGATCGCAGTGGCGAAGCCCAGTTCCAGGAGGGTGTTGAAGCTGTCGTCCGCCGCCTCCAGCACCTGGCCGAGGAGGCGGTCGATCTCGTCCGGGGTGACGGAGGAGAGCGGGAGGCGGGCGGTGACGTAGATGTCGCCGAGGCGGTCGACCGCGTAACTCACGCCGTACAGCTTGAGGTTGCGCTCCAGGAGCCAGCGGTGCACGCCCGGCTCGTTCTCGTCGGGGTGGCGGATCACGAAGGCGTTCAGCGAGAGGGAGTGGCGGCCCACCAGGAGGGAGACGGTCGTCTTCAGCTTGCGGGTGCCGGGGAGCTGCACGACGTAGTTGCCGGCTTCGGGGCTCTCCCATGCGAGTTCGGCATCCTTCAGGACGTCCTCGATCACCTGGGCCGCGTTCTGTGCATCAGCCATGGTGGGAGCGTACGCGACGGCGATGAGCCTGCATCGCGGCCGTGTAGACGTCCGCCGTGGCGGCGGCCGCGGTGTCCCAGCCGAAGGACTGCGCGTGCCGGGCGGCCGCCGCGCCCATGCGGGTGGGCAGGGCCGGGTCGTCGGCGAAATCGCTCAGCACGCGCGCGTAGTCGGCGGGGTTGTGGCCCCGTACGAGGAAACCGGTCTGCCCGTCGCGGACGGCGACCGGGAGACCGCCGACGGACGCGGCGAGCACGGGGGTGCCGGCCGCCTGCGCCTCTATCGCCACCAGCCCGAAAGACTCGCTGTACGACGGCATGACCAGGACCGAGGCCGCCCGGAACCAGTCCGCGAGCTGCTCCTGGCCGACGGGCGGGCGAAAACGCACGACATCGGCGACGCCGAGGCGGGCGGCGAGCTTCTGCAGGCCCTCCGGCCGGGCCAGACCGCTGCCGCTGGGGCCGCCGACGACAGGCACCAGGATGCGGGAGCGCAGCTCCGGGCGGCGGTCGAGGAGGACGGCGACCGCGCGCAGCAGGACGTCCGGGGCCTTCAGCGGCTGGATGCGGCCCGCGAAGAGCGGGATCAGCGCGTCCTGCGGCAGCCCCAGCCGGGCGCGGGCCGCCGCCCGGCCGTCGGCGGGCCGGAACCGCTCCAGGTTGACGCCGGGGTGGACGACGGCGACCTTCGCCGGGTCGGCGTGGTAGTGGCGTACGAGCTCGTCGGCCTCTTCCCGGGTGTTGGCGATGAGACGGTCCGCCGCCTCCACGATCTGGGTCTCGCCGATGACGCGGGCCGCGGGTTCGGGGGTGTCGCCGTCGGCGAGGTTGGCGTTCTTGACCTTGGCCATGGTGTGCATGGCGTGCACCAGCGGGACGCCCCAGCGCTGGGCCGCCAGCCAGCCGACGTGCCCGGAGAGCCAGTAGTGGGAGTGGACCAGGTCGTAGTGGCCGGGGCGGTGACCGGCCCAGGCCTGCATCACACCGTGGGTGAAGGCGCAGAGCTGGGCGGGCAGTTCCTCCTTGGCCAGGCCCTCGTAGGGGCCGGCGTCGACATGGCGCACCAGTACGCCGGGCGCGAGCTCCACGGCCGGGGGGAGGGCGGCGGCGGTGGCCCGCGTGAAGATCTCCACCTCGATGTTGATCGCGGCCAGGCGCTGCGCGAGCTCGACGATGTAGACGTTCATGCCGCCCGCGTCGCCCGTTCCGGGCTGGTGCAGCGGCGAGGTGTGCACGGAGAGCATCGCCACCCGGCGGGGGCGGCGGTGGAGCCTGAGCCGCGGGGACGTTGCCTGCGAGCGACGCCCGAGCCTGCTGACGTACTGGCTCACGTGGCGTTCCTCCTTGTGCGGGCATGCCTGGGGGAGGGTGTGGGGCTCCCTCCAAGGTGAGCAACAGCGGAGGGGCGGGTTCCCATTCCGGGCGCCGTTGATTTTGCCGAGGCATTACCAGGTGTCGCTCAACTGTTCGGGGGTGGCGTGCGTGGGGGCACGTCTGGGATGCCCGGGGCGGCGGGTGGCGGCGGGTGGGGCGACGCGGAGAGGGGCGACGGCCGCCCCGTGGGCCCGCAGACGCCCGGCCGCACACGCTCAGCCGCACACCGCCGGCGCATACCCTCGTACGCATGACATCCCGCGCCGCCCGCCGTCCCGTGGGCACGGTGACGCGCGGGACCACGAATCCCAACCGGCTGCGGCGGATGGACCGGTGGATCGCCGCGGTGCACGGCGCCGCCCTGCGGCGGGTCGACGACCCGGTGGCGGTTGATCTCGGATACGGGGCCGCCCCCTGGACCGCCGTCGAGTTGCTGTTGCGTCTTCGGCCGGTGGCGCCCCGGGTGCGGGTGGTGGGGGTGGAGATCGAGCCGGCCCGGGTCGCCGCCGCCAAGCCCTACGAGCGGGACGGGCTCGTCTTTCTGCACGGCGGGTTCGAGATCCCCGTCGCGGAGCCGCCGATGCTCGTCCGTGCCGCCAACGTGCTGCGGCAGTACGACGAGGGCGAAGTCGCCGGGGTCTGGGAGCGGCTGTGCGCCCGGCTTGCGCCCGGGGGGCTGCTGGTCGAGGGGACCTGTGACGAGATCGGGCGGCGGCACGTGTGGGTCGCGCTCGGGACGGAGGGGCCCCGGACGGTCACCTTCGCCGCCCGGCTGGGGTCCCTCGGACGGCCGTCCGACCTCGCGGAGCGGCTGCCCAAGGCGCTCATTCACCGCAACGTGCCCGGGGAAGCCGTGCATGCCTTTCTGCGTGACTTCGATCGGGCGTGGGCGGCGGCCGCCCCCTATGCCTCCTACGGCGCCCGGCAGCGGTGGGTGCGGGCCGTACGGGATCTTGCGGGCGACTGGCCGCTGACCGACGGGCCGGTGCGGTGGCGCCAGGGTGAAGTGACGGTGGAGTGGGGCGCCTTGGCCCCCCGCGGGTGAACGCCGGGGCTGGTGGGCGCCGGGGCCGGTAGGCGCCGGGGCCGGTAGGCGCCGGGGCCGGTAGGCGCCGGGGCCGGTAGGCGCCGGGGCCGGTAGGCGCCGGGGCCAGGGCTTGTTGCGAAAGCAGCGTCGTCCGCCCGCCGGGCAGGCGGGACTTTCGCAACACGCCTGGCCTGACCTGCGGGGAACGATCGCGTGGAACCGTTCGTCACAGAGGCGGGGAGATCATCGGCGCGTGGACGGAAGGGGCGACCGAAGTGCGACGCGCTCTGTCGTTTTGCGCGTCGCCGTGGCACGATCCCCCAGGCATCCGTAAGTTACTGACGGTAAATCAGTTGGGGGCGGCGCTATGGGTACGGGCACACGCGGCCTGATCGCGACGGCCGTGACCGTGGTCTGCGCGGTCACCGTGCTGGCCGTGCCGGGCACGGCGTTCGCCGCCCCCGATCCGACGGCGACCGCGCCGACCTCGTCCGCCCCCGCGCCGGCCTCCTCCGCCCCCGCGGCGGCCTCCCCTTCCCCCGCGGCGGACAAGGACCTCGAGGCCGTTCGGGCGAAGCTGGACAAGCTCTACCACGACGCGGCCGTGGCCACGGACTCGTACAACGCCGCCCAGGAGAAGGCCGACAAGCAGTCCGCCGCGATCGTCGAGCTGGCCAGGAAGATCGTCAAGGGGCAGCAGAAGCTGGACCGGCTGAAGAAGCGGGCGGGTGCCGCGGCCGCCGCCCAGTACCGCACCGGTGGGCTGCCCGACGAGGCCCGGCTGCTGCTCAGCGACGACCCGCAGGAGTTCCTCGACGGCGCGGACCGGACCCTGCAGGGCGAGCGCGCCGCCAGGGGCCTGATCGGGGAACTGACCCGGACGCAGCAGGACTTGGCGCAGTACGCCGAGGACGCCTCCGCCCGGTGGAAGGGGCTGGAGGCCAACCGCAAGGCGAAGGACGCCGCCCGGAAGAAGATCAAGGAGCAGATCTCGGCCGCGGAGAAGCTCGAGGCCCGGCTGGCGAAGAGGGAGAAGGAACGCCTCGCCAAGCTGGAGGAGGACGCCGCCTTCAAGGCCCAGACCGCCTGGCTCGACTCCGGGGTCCTCGACGAGATCAAGGGCAAGGCGTCCGCGCAGGGCAGGAAGGCGGTCGCCTACGCCACCGCCCAGATCGGGAAGCCGTACGAGTGGGGCGCGGAGGGGCCGGACACCTACGACTGCTCGGGGCTCACCTCACAGGCCTGGGCCGATGCCGGGCATGCCATTCCGCGCACCTCGCAGGAGCAGTGGAAGCAGCTGAGGCACATCGACGTGAAGGACATGCGGCCCGGCGATCTGGTCATCTACTTCCATGACGCCACCCATGTCGGGATGTACATCGGTGACGGTGCGATCGTCCACGCCCCGCGGCCCGGACGGACGGTGACGATCACCGGCGCGGGGTCGATGCCGATCCTCGGGGTGGTCAGGCCCGACGCCTGAGAGGCAGGTCACGTGACCCAGGGCACGCCGAACACCCCCGCAAACCCACGGCGGACGTGACGTTCGTCATTCCGAAGGACGGGCCCTGCTGTCCAACTGCGGTACGGATCGCGGCATATGACGCTGGCGTGTCTCCAAGCGGCGTGTCTCACACCATTCCTTTACTGCACCACCACCCGCTATGGTCCCCGTCGGTGGATCGAGATCTCTCGCCCCACCACGCCCTCGGGGGGAGGGAAGGAACTCAAGACGATGCCCGTACCCATACCGCGGCAGAGAGCGATCCCGGCCGCGGAGAGTGGTCAGGCGCAAGCCGCGCACCCAGGCGGCACCTCCACGGACGAGAATCCGCGCAAGGAAGCAACGGTCGACAACAACGCCGCCACCACGAACCTGACGCTGCTGCTGATCGAGGACGATCCCGGCGGCTCGGCGGTCGTGCCCGAGCTGCAGGACGCGGCCGGCCGGCCCATCCGCGTCCGCACGGCCCGCAACCTCACCGAGGCCGAGCGGCTGCTGACCGACGACGTGCACTGCATCCTGCTGGACCTGGCGCTGCCGGCCGCGGGCCGCGGCGCCGACGAGGACGAGCTCGCCGTGCTCCGGCACGTGCTGGAGCTCGCGCCCCGGCACGCCGTCCTCGCGCTCACCACCTCGGGCGACGCCGAGCGCGGCGCCGAGGCGGTGCGAGTCGGCGCCCAGGACTACCTCTTCCGGGACGAACTGGACAGTCGGCTGCTGAGCCGGGCCATCCGCTACGCCGTGGAGCGGAAACGTTCCGACACGGCCGAACGGCGGCTGGCCGAGGGCCGGGTGCGCGCGCAGGAGAACCGCCGCCTGGAGCGCGGGCTGCTGCCGACGCCGCTGCTGGAGGGCTCCTCCCTGCGGTTCGCCGCCCGCTACCGCCCGGGCCGCTCGCGCGCCCTGCTCGGCGGTGACTTCTACGACGTCGTCCGCACCCCGGACGGGACCGTGCACGCCATGATCGGCGACGTCTGCGGGCACGGCCCGGACGAGGCCGCGCTCGGCGTGGAACTGCGCATCGCCTGGCGCGCGCTGACGCTGGCGGGCCTGTGCGGCGACCAACTGCTCGGGACCCTGCAGCAGGTGCTGGAGCACGAGCGCTCCGACGAGGAGATCTTCGCGACG
The DNA here is from genome assembly GCF_044767585.1 of Streptomyces sp. NPDC101225. Taxonomy (NCBI): domain Bacteria; kingdom Bacillati; phylum Actinomycetota; class Actinomycetes; order Kitasatosporales; family Streptomycetaceae; genus Streptomyces; species Streptomyces sp. NPDC101225. The sequence continues at coordinate 12,150 of NZ_JBIWOE010000027.1, read as the reverse complement.
CTGTGCACGGTGGACATCTCGCCGGACGGCGGCAGCGCCGGCCTGTGCCTGGCCGGGCACCCGTCCCCGCTGATCGCCCGCCCGGGCCGGCCGGCCCGGCTGCTGCCGTACGACAACAACGGTCCCGCGCTCGGCATGCTGCCGGGCGCCCGGTGGCCGCGGATGCAGGTGGACCTCGGGCGCGAGTGGAGCCTGATGCTCTACACCGACGGCCTGATCGAAGGCCGGATCGGCGTGGGCCGGGAACGGCTCGGCCAGGAGGGCATGGTGGAGATGGTGCGGCGCCAGCTCGCCGGGGGTCTGCGCGGCGAGGAGCTGCTGCGGGCCGCCGTGAACGAGGTGCGCGAGCTCAACGGCGGCGAGCTGACGGACGACGTCGCCGTGCTGCTGCTGGACCGGGAGGGCTGAGCGGAGCCCTGCGGGGCGCCCCGCCCGCCTCAGCGGCCGCCGTTGTACGGGCCGTACGGGCCGTCGCTGCTCGAACCCCGGCGGCCGTTACGGCCGCCGCCCGGCAGGCCGCGCAGGGCCGGACGCACGTCGACCATGTACACGATGGTCGCGATGAGCCCTATCACCGGCAGGAACGACAGGATGTTGAAGATCAGGTTCACCACGAAGGCGATCGCCAGGACGATCAGCCAGAACGGCTTGCTCTGCTTACTGGCCGCGCGGTAGGCGTCCTCGCGGCGCGTGGCGGCGTCGATCAGCGCGAAGCCGCTGAAAAGGATCAGGGCCGTGCTCAACAGCCACATGAACCCTGCGAACCCCTGCATCAGCACTACGTCCACCACCAGACTCGGCTTGTTCCTACGCGGTCACCGTACCCGTTCCGACGGCGCCGCTGTACGGAGAACGGGCCGGGCCCTCCAGGAGTGCCCGACCCGTGACCGATCACCCGTCCGTGTCACTTCGCGGGCGGCGTGGTCTTCTTCGCGGTGGTGGTCTTGCGGGCCGGCGCCTTCTTGGGGGCGGCCGGCTTCTTCGCGGCGGCGGATCCGGCCTTCGTCTCGGCGGGCTTGGTCCCGCCCTTGACCTCGACCGGCTCGGCCTTGGGCTCGACGGCGACGGCGAGGTCCTCGACGTCCTCGGCGACGGTCTCGATGCCCTCGGCGGCCTCGCCGCGCCAGGTGCGCACGGCCTGCTCGCCGTGCTCGGCGACCTTCTCGTAGGTCTCACGGGCCTTGACGGCGTACTCGGCGGCGACGCCGACACCGCGCAGCGCGATGTCCTGGGCGGACTCGCCCCACTTCTTCAGGTCGGCGTCGAGGGTGGTGCCGAGCTTCTTCAGGTCGCCGTCGAGGGTCGCGATGAACTCGCCGACCTTGGTCTGCAGGGACTCCTGCGTCTCCTTGACGCGCGCCTGCGTCTCCTTGACCCGGGCCTGCGCCTTCTCCTGGACGGCCTTGGTGTCGGTGTTGCGGACGGCCTCGAAACGGGCCGGGGCCTCGGTGCGCAGCTGCTCCACCAGGCCGGGCACCTTCTTGGCCTGCTGGAAGGCAAGGTCGGCGGTGCCGGCGGCGAAGTACAGCGGCGTCGGGTCGCTGAGGGTCTTGCGCAGATCGTCGGTGATGGGCATGGCGATGGTCCTCCCGGTCGCTTTCAGCTGAGGGTTTTGATCCCGCGGGCAACCCGGGCCGGTGGTCAGCCGGCGGGCCGCTGCGGGTCGTGCGGTTCGGCGTCGCTGCCGTCGGACGTGCGGGTGCGGCGCGCGGCGGACTTCCGTCCCCCGGCCGCACGGGTCGTGCGGGCGCTGCCCAGGGCGGTGCCGTCCTCCGCGTCCGGGACCGCCGCCGGGCCCGGCCCGGGCTCGGCGGTCAGGACCACCTCGCCGTCCACCGGGGCCTGATCGGCCTCCTCGCCGTCCGCGCCGCTCCCGAATCCGTTCTCCTTGCGGAAGGACTCGTAGATCTGGAGCAGCACCTGCTTCTGCCGCTCGTTCAGCGTGGGATCGGCGAGGATGACGGCGCGCGTCTCGACCTCGTCCCGGTCCCGCTCGGCGTCGAGGATGCCGGCGCGCACGTACAGCGTCTCGGCGGAGATGCGCAGCGCCTTGGCGACCTGCTGCAGCACCTCCGCGCTCGGCTTGCGCAGCCCGCGCTCGATCTGGCTCAGATACGGATTGGACACCCCGGCGGCGTCGGCGAGCTGCCTGAGCGACAGCTGCGCGGAGCGCCGCTGCTCGCGCAGATACTCGCCGAGATTGCCGACGTTGAGCGATGCCATGCCTCCACTGTGCACCACCCTCGCTAACTATTGCAAGCACATGCTTGCAATAGTGCGCCACGCCACGTCCGGTCTCCTGCCTCGCAAGCTCCGTCGTTGTCCGTTCTCAGTAGATGTGGCGAGTCCCAATGGTTCTGGCAAACGACCTGGCGGAGTCCCGGCGAAGCTGGCCGGCCTGTACGGTCCACCGCATGGTTGACGAGTTCGATGTGGCTCAAGCTCTGCAGGGTGGGATACCCGACAGGGCGCGAGCCTGGGCCTTCGTTCGGGACTTTGCCGCAGCATGGGCGGAGCCGCTCGCCGACAGCGCGGGTACGCGACCGGAGGAGCTGGAGCGAGCCGAGGAGACGCTGGGGCTCGCGCTGCCGACCGCGCTGCGCGAGGCGTACTCGCTTCTCGGTACGCGTCACGACCTCACCGGCAACCAGGACCCGCTGCTGCGCCCTTCTGAGCTGTTCGTGCACGACGAGTTCGGTGGAGTGCTCGTCTTCCGCAGCGAGAACCAGGGGTGCGCTTTCTGGGGAGTACGGCGGCGGGACCTCGGTCAGGACGATCCGCCGGTGTTCGTCCAGTCACGGGATGGTTGGGTCCGCTTCCTGGAGCGGGTCTCCCTGGCCTGTGTCGAGCTGGTACTCAGCGAGACGCTGCTGGGCAGCGAAGGACGGCTCTACAACGCCTGCGAACTTCCCGCCAGCCTGATTCGAGAGCTGCCGAGCCGGTTCGCGCCGGTGGACTTTCCCGAGTACCCGATGTGGACGGGGAAGGAAGGGTCACCCGTGTGCTGGTTCTCCGCGCCGGGGAAGCTCTTGCGGCTCGACGGACTGAGTGACCACAGCTGGCTGCACGTTCGGGGAAGTACGTTCGCCGACCTGGAGTCGCTCTGCACCGCCCTCCCCGGCCACTGGGTACGTGGGTACTCAGAGCCGTTGGAAGCCGACGAACTGCCTTTCTAGGCATCCGAGGGTCTGCTTGGATGACCGGGAAAGTCTGTGAATCGAGCGCAACGGGGGCGTGAGGATGGCTGATCCGTACATCATCCTGAACGAGCTCGCCCAAGAGCTTCGGTCGATGTCACAGGGCATCGAGTGGTTCGAGGGCCTCTCGACTGAGGAGCAGTCCAACACCCTGCGCCTCCTGTCACATTTCTGCATTCAGGCCCGCGCCACCGCCGAGGACGGCCCGGAAAGTATCCGACGCGCCGGACTTCGCGCCACCCACACACCGGCAGTTCTGATCACACGAGGGCGGATCGACCAGCAACTCGGAAAGATCGCCAGTCTCACCCCGCACGACGAGCGCCTCAAGTCATTCCGGCTACTGATCGCGGTGCTGGCCGTCGCCGACGAACGCCGACGAGAGCGCTTCTGCTCCGACGGTTGCGGCCACGCGTGGCATCGCCTGTCTGTCGACACCCCCGAAGCCTCGGCCTGATCCCTCGCGCTTTCGCGCCTACACGACCAGTGGCCGGAGGGGAAACATCGCGCTCAGTCTCGGCAGTTTGCGCATCGCCTCGTCTTCGCATCGCACGTCCCACTGCTCGCCGCGCGGCCCTCGATTGCCGCCTACAGCGCCCTCCTCGGCTTCGACGGCTTCATAGAATGCGTCGCCGCAGTCGTCATCCGCGCGGGTGAGTAGTCCATACGCCTCCATGGCGACGTAGTCGAGAGACTCCCACTCCGGCCAGTCGTCGTTCCAGAGCTCCCGAGGGCGACCCACCAGGCACTGAACCTCTGGGGTGTCGGCCAGAGAGTCGGGATCGATCACTGCACGCACGAAGGCTTCCCGACCGATCCCCACCATCCACAGGCCGAAGTAGCAGAATCCGTCGTCCGAACACCAGGCGCCGAAGATCCGCTCCGCAGCAGCCCAGAGATCCCAGGTGAAGGCTTCGTGCGTCACTTCGTCCAGGCGAACCTGGAACTGCACGATCTCTGTCAGCGGCCTCCGCGACAACTCGTCACGCAACCACGTCAGCCGTTCGTCCCGGCCCCGCGTCTGCCGTCGGCACTCTTCGATGAGCTTCCAGAAGGAATCGATGTCCACGGCGGCACTGTGCCAGGCACCTCTGACACCGCAGGGTCGGCGAACTATGTTCGAGCAGTGGAGAACACGGAGATCACCATCAAGCTCACCTCTGATGAAGCGCTGGTCCTGTCGGACTGGCTGGAGCGAGTGGAGATGACGGACCTCAGCCGTCTCGTCGACGACGAGGCCGTCTGGGCGCCCATTCATAGGCTGGCCGGAACGCTCGACAAGTCCCTGCCTGGGATCTTCGCAGCGGACTATGGCGAACGCCTGGACGCGGCGCGTCGCAGGCTTCGACCCGCCTCAGACGATCTCGCCAGTGATCATGAAGACTCTGACTGAGCTGGCTCGCAGCATCACTCACATGAGGGGTTTCAGCCCAAAAATTCTGGTGGATTCCCATTGATTCTGGACAGTGAAGTCCATGGGGTTGGGTGGGACGAGTGATACGGCACCGCTGGACGTGGGCGGATTCGAGGCCGGTTGGCGGGATGCCAAAGGTGAACACCGCCGACCGCTGAGTGAGGCGGAGGAGGTCGAGTTCGAGACGGGACTGCCAGTACGTGGCTTCCCTTCATACCGCGGTCAGCGGAACTTCCCGGGCCTGTACTGGTCGGCCACAACAGGCGGGCATGTGGGGTTCGAGTCGTGGCTGGAGCGGGATCACGCGATGCTGCTGGACTTCACGACCGCCTCGCCCAGCTCCCTCCCAAGGAAGCCATCTACGGGAACATCATCAGGCGACGCGTCGACGAGCGGGAGTACATCGCCACCTATCCCGAATTCGTCACGCTGCTGGGCATACTGGCCGATCCTGCTTGGCGGGCACTACGGGAACCTGGCCGACGGACAAACCTCAGCCAGCACCGGCGCACCATCGACGCCGTCTACACAGAGGCCGAGCGCCGGCTGAACGTCCCCACCCTCCGCGAGAAGCTCCGTTCCCACGCCTTCTCCAACGACCCCCTCTTTCGCTGGACCGACTCCCTGGGACGATCACTGATGCTGGTGACGACGCCGGACGACTACGACGCCCTACGGGATGAGTCCCACCAGAACTGAAAGACACCAGGCCACGGCCGTACCGTCCGACAGAACAAATGGGACCGTCTCAGCTCGCACTCAAGCAGGCGCAGCAGCGTCCAGATCCACTGGGCCGCCCGGCTTCCAACCCGTCCCAGCAGAACTGACAAGGCCCAGGTCAGAGACACCTCCTCGATCCAGATCTTTTGGGAACGGACAGTCGTCTATCTCCGTCGTCTATCTCGCCAGCTTCGTCGTCTCGTCCAGGCGGGTCAGCTTGAGCGGGTTGACGACCGCGTGGATACGGGTGACCTTGCCGTTCTCCACGACGAGGCTCACCGCGGCCACCCGGCCGTCGATCTCCACCCGGCCGGCGGGCGCGCCGTTGAGCCAGACGACCGCGACCGAGCGGTCCGGGCGGGCGAGCAGCTTCGCCACGAGCTCGGCGCCGTGGACCGGTTCCGCGGCGGCCGCCGCCAGTCCCCCACCGTCGGCGATCATGACCACGTCCGGGGCCATCACGTCCAGCAGGTCCTGGAGCCGACCGGTGCCCAGCGCGGCGAGAAACCGCTCGACCACGGCCTCCTGCTCCGACCTGCTCACCCGCACCCGCGGCCGCCGGGCCGCCACGTGCTCGCGGGCCCGCCGACCGATCTGCCGCACCGCGGCCGACGTCTTCCCGACCGCTTCGGCGATCTCCCCGTACGGCATCTCGAAGACCTCGCGCAGGACGAACACCGCGCGTTCCGTGGGCCCGAGCGTTTCGAGGACGGTCAGCATCGCGATCGACACGCTCTCCGCGAGCTCCACGTCCTCGGCCACGTCGGGGCTGGTCAGCAGCGGTTCGGGCAGCCACTCGCCGACGTACTCCTCGCGGCTGCGCGCCATCGTCCGCAGCCGGTTGAGCGCCTGCCGGGTGACCATACGGACGAGGTAGGCCCGCGGGTCGCGCACCCGCGCGCGGTCGACGCCGGCCCACCGCAGCCACGACTCCTGCAGCACGTCCTCCGCGTCGGCGGCGGAGCCGAGCATCTCGTAGGCGACCGTGAAGAGGAGGTTGCGGTGGGTGAGGAAGGGGTCGTGGGACATGAGGGAAGGGTCTTCGGGCGGGACGGACGGGTCTTCGTTCATGCCGTCGGCGCCGTGCTGCCGCTTGCCGACGGGCGCGCGGCCAGCGGGATCTCGCAGGCGTCGGAGTAGCCCTGGGAGGTGATCCCGTGGGCCGTGTTGCACCTGGCCGCCATGTTGGCGTAGCCGATGTAGGCGTTGAGCTCCACGAGCGCCGGCGCGCCGAGCTGCTCCAGCAGGCTCGCGGCCAGTTCGTCCGTGACGGTCGTCGGGGTGTTCGTCATGGCCTCGGCGTACTCCAGCACCTCCCGCTCCAGCGGCGTGAACACGTCCGCGTCGCGCCAGCGCGGCACCTGGCTCGCCTTGGCCGGATCCAGCCGCTGGTCGAGCGCGAGGAAGTAATTGATGTCGAGGCACCAGCTGCAGCCGACCTGGGCGGCCACGGCCATGTGCGCGAAGCTCTTGAGGCTCGCGTCGACCGCGTCCCACCCGGCCACCTGCGCCGAGTGGTACTGGCTGGCCTCGGCCAGCTTCGGGTTGTTCCACAGCACTTCCACGGGCTCGGGCACGGCGCCGAGCTGTTCGGTCAGGGCGGTGCGGAGTTCGGCGGGAAGCTCGGCCTTCGGGACGCGTAGCGTCATCGTTCTCTCCCGGTACGTCAGCGGGTTCGTGCCTTGTCGGCATGAAGACACCACCCGCCGCGGAGATGTGACATCGGGGACGGCGGGTGGGTCACCGTCCGGCCCGACGGGCGCCGAGCCACTCCTCCACCACGACGAAGTCCCGCTCCGTGAGCCCGTACCGGTGGTCGACCTGATGCAGCAGCGCGGGCGCCGGATGATGCGCGGCGACCCAGTCGCGGTCGGCGGCGGTGATCTCGTCATCCACCCAGACGAAGGCACGGCCGTCCGCCCAGGCCACCAGCGGACGGGTCTTCCAGTGCAGCGGCGCCGGCAGCTCGTCCTCGTCCGGCCAGTCCACCAGCGGCAGCGGCGGGAGGCCGAGCCAGGGCGCGAGGCAGACGTTCGCGTCGTCCATCCAGGTCGTCGCCCACACCAGCTCGCAGCCCAGGGCGGTCAGCCGCGCGCCGAGCGCGGGATCGACGCGGTCGACCAGCGGATGCTCCCCGGCCGCCGTCGGCAGCGCGAACCGCGCCTCGTAGGACGGGTACGACTGCGCCGCCCCGAACGGGAGCAGCGTGCCGTCGACATCGAGGAAGAGAAGCATCACTGCCAGGATCGGCGAACGGCGCCGGGCGCGAAAGACGAAGGGCGGCGGGCGCGGAACGCGAAGGGTGCCGGGCACGGAACGCGAAGGGCGCCGGGCTCGAGAGACGACGCGCACCTGGCGCCCGGGATCGGGATGACACCCCGGGCGAACACCGGGAACCGCATCTCCCGCACCTCGGCCAGGTCGCGGATCAGCCCGTCGAGGACGAAGCCCGCGATGCCGCGGCGCCGGGCGACCGCGCAGACGTTGCCGCCCGCGAGCGCCCAGTCGAGGTCCCCGGACTCCGCCACGACGACCGTTCCGGGCCCGGCGCGATGGATCGCCGCGTGCAGCATCAGGTTGTCCCCGGGCGGACAGCTGACGGTGAAGGCGGGCCCGGCCAGCCTCCCGGCCGGACCCCACAGCGGGCGGATTCCGATGTCCATCACCCGCGCGCGGCCGAGGAGGCCGGCGAGGGTGGTCGTGGGGACCGCCTGGAAGTCGGTGGCGTCAGTCATGTCCCGGACGCTACCGTCCCCTTCCATGACTGCCGGGTCGGCCATGTGCCGTGAGCGAGTTGGGTGCCCGGCCTCTGAGTGAGGCCAGGGCGGGCCAGGAGCCCGCCTCTTTCTCTGCGTTGCCTTCGAGATCGAGACCGACATCGAGATCGACATCGACGGAAGCCACCAGCGACAGAGAAAGAAGAGAATGCCCAACGATTTCAACCAGAAGATCATCGACGAGTTCCGGGCCGAGAAGGGCCGCCTGACCGGCCACTTCGCGGACGCCCGTCTGCTCCTGCTCACCACGACCGGCGCCCGCACCGGCACCCGGCACACCACCCCCGTCGGCTACCTCCCCGACGGCGGCGACCGCGTCCTGATCATCGCCTCGGCGGGCGGCTCCCCCAAGCACCCCGACTGGTACCGCAATCTTCTCGCCGATCCCCACGTCACCGTGGAAAGCGGCTCGTTCACCTACGAGGCACGGGCCGACGTCCTCACCGGCGAGGAGCGGGAGCGGGCCTGGGCGCGGGCCGTGGAGACGGACCCCGGCTGGGCGGCGTACCAGGAGAAGACGACACGCCTCATCCCGGTGGTCGCCCTGTCCGCGATCGCCCAGGGCGGCCCGCCGAACGTCAACGCCTCCCCCTTCGCCGAGGGGATGAAGGTCGTACACGACGCCTTCCGCCGCGAACTCGCCCTGATCCGGAAGGAGATGGCGAACGGCCCCGACAACGGCATGGGCAACGGCAACGGCACTGGCACCGGCACCTTGGGCGCCCAACTCCGCATCAACTGCCTGACCTTCTGCCAGGGCCTGCACAACCACCACACCGGCGAGGACACGATGCTGTTCCCGCACATCGGCACCCAGTACCCGTCGGCGGAGCCGGCGCTGGCGCGCCTGCGCGAGGAACACGAGCGGATCGCCGTGCTGGTGGAGCGACTACGCCGGGCCGTGGGAGCGGAGGCCGAGGACCCGGCGGCTGCGCGCGCCGAGGTGGAGCGCCTGACGCTCGACCTGGAAGCACATCTCACCTACGAGGAGGAGGAGTTGATCCCACTCCTCGGCCCGTGACCCAGGGGGCACGGGCGACCGGGGGGGCCGCCTGGAGCGTCTCCTAGAAAGGCAACGGCCGCCCGTGCACCACCTCCAGCCGCGACACCGCCCGGGTCAGCACGACATACAGCCGGTGCAGCCCGCGCGCCTCCGCCTCGGCGATGGCCGCGGGCTCCACGGCGACGACGTTGTCGTACTCAAGCCCTTTGACCAGCGAGGCCGGCACCACGGCCACGCGGGCCCGCAGATCGTCGGGCCCGGCGGTGGGGATCGCCGCCTCGGCGAGCACGTCCGCGACCCCTTCCACCTGACCGTCGGCGGCGACGACCCCGACCGACCCTTCCCGCTCCAGGGCATCGCGTACGGCGTCCACGACGGCACCGGGCACGCCGTCCACCGGCACCGCGCGCACCCTCAACTCTCCGTCCGTGCGCAGGGATCGACCGGCGGGCACCTCCACGTCGAGATGTCGCAGCAGCCGGTTGGCGAGCGAGACGACGGCCTCCGGAACCCGGAATCCGGTGGTCAGCGGCACGACGGCGGCGTCCGGTTTGCCCAGGTGCCGCAGGACCGTCTCCCACGACCGTGCCGCCCAGGGCGTGGTCGCCTGCGCCAGGTCACCGAGGACGGTGAGGGACCCGAAGGGCGCGCGGCGGGCGATGGCCCGGCACTCCATCGCGGAGAGATCCTGCGCCTCGTCGACGACGACATGGCCGTAGCCTTCCGGATGCTCGATGAGCCCGGCGACCTCGTCGAGCAGGACGAGATCGGCGGCCGACCAGCGGGCCGACTTCCAGGACCGGGGCGGCTTTGTCCACAGCAGCGCCTTCTGCTCGTCAGCGTCCAGCAGCCCGTCGGCGGCGGCAGCCAACACATCGCTGTCGGTGAGAAGTTCGGCCAGGACCTCCTCGGGCCGAACGCGCGGCCATACGGCGTCCACGTACTCCTTGACGGCCTGGGCCCTCGAAACCTTCTGCACCCAGGCCGCACTCTGCGCCCCGGCCCGCCGTTCGGCCTGCAGCTGCAGACACCGCACCGCCCGGCCGCGCACCCGCTCCCGCCCGACGCCGTACGGCGGCTGCTCGGCCAGCACGTCGTCGACGATCCGTACGAGTTCGCCAGCCCGCACCCGCCACCGGTACGACCCGTCCTTGACGGCGAGGGAGTCGGCGTGCCGGCTCGAGACACGGGCGTACAGCGCCCGGCGCAGCGCCTCGGCCATTCGCGCGTCGTGCTTGACCACGCCGGCCCGCTCGCCATCCGTCCCCCTGACCGGGTGCCGGGCGATCTCCTCCTCCAGCGTCGACTGCCGCACCCCGGTCTCCCCGAGCGCGGGCAGCACCTCGGAGATGTACGACAGGAAGGTCCGGTTGGGCCCGAGGATGAGCAGACCGCCGCGCCGGATCCGCTGGGGGTGGGTGTAGAGGAGATAGGCGGCGCGGTGCAGCCCGACGGCGGTCTTGCCGGTGCCGGGGGCGCCCTGGACGCACACGGACAGGGCGAGGTCCCCTCGTACGAGATCGTCCTGCTCGGGCTGGATGGTCGCGGCGATGTCGCGCATGGGCCCGACGCGGGGGCGCTCGATCTCACGGGTGACGATGCCGCTGACACGCGGCCGTCCAGTCTTGGATTGATCTGCGAGTGGCTCATCCTCGAGCCCGGTGAGGTCGGTGGAGTCACCGTGGCTCCCGGGGGCCCACCCGAATCGCCGCCGTACGGAAACGCCCTGCGGATCACCGGCACCGGCCTGGTAGAAGGCGCGGGAGACGGGAGCACGCCAGTCGACGACGAGAGGCGGGACGGTGGGCTCCTCGCTGATCCGCAGCCGGCCGACGTGATAGCTCTCCCCGGCGTGCGGTCCCGCGCCGCCGGCGAAGTCCAACCGCCCGAAGAAAAGGGGCCCTTGAGGCAACTCCCCCATCACCTTGGCCCGACTGCGCAGTTCGTACCCGAGCACTTCGGCGTCAGCTCCGGAGGCGGAGACGTCCTGGCCGGTGAAGACGTGCTCCCGAGCACCGTCGACCATGGCGGCGAGGGCGGCGCGGCAGCGGTCGTGGTGGGCGCGTTCGCGACGGAGGGCGTCTTGGAGAGCAGGGTCGGGTGACGTCATTCCACCGAGCCTACCGGAATAATGTAACCGGGTTAAATTTTTTACCAGGTATCACCTAGGTGAGGTCGGGCAACCCGGCCGCAAGCCGCGCGAACGCCCGCTCGGCGGCGGCGACGGCATCGGGCTTCACGTCCGCCACCGGCTCGCCGGCGGAGATCCGCCGCCAGTTCTCCATGGCGAGAATCCGCTGCACGGCGAGGATCTGCCCGGCGGCGAGCCGCGCGTCGAGCCCGCCGCCGAGGGCCTCGGCGAGGGCGGCCTCGGACCGTTCGAGATGGGCGTACGCCCGGGCGACGAGGGAGGGGGACCCGTAGAGCAGCCGATGAAAGGCGAGCACCTGAGGATGGTCACTCAGCCCGGTGACGGGATCCCCCTCGTCCAGCCCCTCAAGAAAATGCCGGCGCAGGGCGTCGACGGGATGCGCCTGACCGGCGACGATGCGCGCGGCCTCGTCCTCGTGGTCGGCGATGCGATGGAGGACGAGGTCCTCCTTGGCCGGGAAGTACCGGAAGAGGGTGGGCTTGGAGATCTCGGCAGCGGCAGCGACCTCGGCGACGGAGACGGCGTCGAACCCCTTCTCCAGGAACAGCCGGATGGCGACCTCGGAGACGTGCTCGTACATCCGCTGTCTCTTACGCTCACGGAGGCCGGGGTGGGTCATGGGGAGAGCGTACGCGCGGGACCCTGGCACGGGGTCAGGCCGCCGCCCGGCAACGGAAGGACTCGTTGTCGTCGGGCCTGTCAGTGGCGTCGCCCCTGGAGGGTACGAGCATCAGCAGAGCAAAATCCGGCACCAGCATGCGTATCAACACTCTTCGAGTGGGACCCCCGGGGGCAGGGCGGTTTCAAAGTCCCGGTGATCACGTGAGTGCGCAGGTCGCGACGGTATGACGATGCGCGGTCGGCCCGGTCCGTACGCAACGAAGCTC
>NZ_JBIWOE010000026.1:124229-131208 GCF_044767585.1 Streptomyces sp. NPDC101225 | reverse complement strand
GGCCCTGGCCGATTTCGCCGCCGCCGACCTCGCGCACCTGACCCGCGTCATCAAGCGGAAACTCAAGAAAATTCAGTACCGGCCGCACCTGATCAGAGGCTGCCTGCCGACCACCGGCCTGGACCTTCAGGGCCTGATCGAGACACCGGACATCACGGATTCAACCTGAGTAACGGCGGAGAACGGCAAAGCCCCGAGTGCGCTCAGTCGTACTCGGGGCTCTGTCGTTCTCGGAGATTCGCTCAGATGGTGAGTACGGCTTCCAGGGGGGCGCCGGCGAGGGCCGGTTCCAGGCGGGTGCGGCCGCTGAGGAAGCCGAGCTCCATCAGGACCGCGAGGCCCGCGACCTCGGCGCCCGCGCGGCGGATCAGCTGGATGGAGGCCTCGGCGGTGCCGCCGGTGGCGAGGACGTCGTCGACGATCAGTATGCGGTCGTCGGCGGACAGGTCCTCGGCGTGCACCTCGATCTCCGCCGAGCCGTACTCCAGCTCGTACGCCTGGCCCAGGGTGGCTCCGGGCAGCTTGCCCGCCTTGCGTACCGGGATGAAGCCGAGCCCGGCGCGGATCGCGACCGGGGCACCGAGAATGAAGCCGCGGGCCTCCAGGCCGACGATCTTGGTGGCGCCGGAGCGGTCGGCGATCTCGGCGAGGGTGTCGGTGAGCGCCGAGAACGCGGCCGGATCCGCCAGGAGCGGCGTGATGTCCTTGAACATCACGCCCGGCTCCGGGTAGTCGGCCACATCGCGGATGCGGCTGAGCAGCAGCTCCTCGATGCCGGTCATCGGCGCTTCCCCGAGGGGCGGCCACGGCCGCGGTTGCGCGACGAGGGCTGGGTGCGGCCCCCGGGCTGGGTGCGGCCCCCGGCCTGGCCGGCCGCCTGGTTGCGCGGGCCGACGACCGCGGGAGCGGCGTCCTCGGGCTCGTCGTCCGTCCCGTCGGCGTACTCGGACCGCACCGGTTCGTCCTGGGCCGCGGCCTGCGCCCGCTTGGCGAGGACGCGCTTGCGCAGCGCCTTCATCTGCGGCTCGCGCTCCTTGAGGTCGGCGACGAGCGGCGTGGCGATGAAGATCGAGGAGTACGCGCCGGCCGCCAGGCCGACGAACAGCGACAGCGAGATGTCGTTGAGCATGCCGGCGCCGAGGAAGCCGCCGCCGATGAACAGCAGGCCCGCGACCGGCAGCAGCGCGACCACGGTGGTGTTGATGGACCGCATCAGGGTGCTGTTGATCGACCGGTTGGCGACGTCGCTGTAGGTCCAGCGGGTCTGCTTGGTGATGTCCTTCGTCTGCTCCTTGAGGCTGTCGAAGACGACGACCGTGTCGTAGAGCGAGTAACCGAGGATCGTCAGCAGACCGATCACCGTGCCCGGCGTGACCTCGAAGCCGACGAGGGCGTAGATGCCGGTGGTGATCGTGATGTCGTGGATCAGGGCGACGAGCGCGGCCAGGGCCATGCGCCACTCGAAGGCGATCGCGAGGTAGAGCACCACGAGGACCATGAAGATCGCCAGGCCCTCCCAGGCCTTGTTGGCGATCTGGTCGCCCCAGCTGGGGCCGACCAGGTCCGCGTTGATGTCCTCCGAGTTGACCTTCAGGTCCGTGGCGAGCTTTTCCTTGATCGCGTCGGACTTGCCCGTGTCGATGTCGGCGATCTGGATGCGCAGGCTGCCGTCGCCGAGCTTCTGGACGATCACGTCGTGGCCGGAGGCCTGCGTCGCGAACGACTCGGCCTGGGTGACCGAGGCGCTCATGTGCTTCGGCGTCGTGAACACGGCGCCGCCCTGGAACTCGATGCCCATGTTCAGGCCGCGCACCGCCAGGCCCAGGATGGCCGTGATGGTGATCAGGATCGAGATGCCGTACCAGATCTTGCGCTTGCCGACGAAGTCGTAGCCGACCTCGCCGCGGTGCAGTCGGGCGCCGAGGCTGCCGAGTTTCGACATCTCAGGCCTCCTTCGGGTCGACGGGGCCTGCGGCGGGACGGGACGGACGACGGGTGCGGCGCAGCGGCGGTTTGGCGCCGAGGGCCTTGGGATCCAGGCCGGACCACTTGTGGCCGTTCGCGAAGAACTTGCGGCGGGCCAGCAGCGTCATCAGCGGCTTGGTGAACAGGAAGACGACCACCACGTCGAGCACGGTGGTCAGACCCAGGGTGAACGCGAAGCCCTGGACCTTGCCGACGGTGACGATGAACAGCACCGCCGCGGCGAGGAACGACACGAAGTCGGAGACCAGGATGGTGCGCCGGGCGCGCGGCCAGGCCCGTTCGACGGCGGGACGCAGCGAGCGGCCCTCGCGGATCTCGTCCCTGATCCGTTCGAAGAACACGATGAACGAGTCCGCCGTGATACCGATGGCGACGATCGCACCGCAGACGGCCGGCAGGTTCAGCGCGAAGTGGATCGCGGGACCGAGCAGCGACATGATCACGTACGTGAGGATCGCGGAGACCAGCAGCGAGGGGATCGCGATGACCGACAGGCCGCGGTAGAAGATCAGCAGGTAGAGCACGACCAGCGCGAGGCCGATCGCGCCCGCGATCAGGCCGGCGTGCAGTTGCTCGCCGCCGAGCGCGGCGGTGACGGTGGTGACGCTCAGCTCCTTGAAGGAGAGGGGGAGCGCGCCGTAGGACAGCATGTTGGCGAGGCCCTGGGCCTCCTGCTGGCTGAAGCTGCCGGAGATCTCCGCGTTGCCTCCGGTCAGCGCCTGCCGCACGTACGGGTCGGAGACGACCTCGCCGTCGAGGACGATCGCGAACTGGTTCTGCGGGGACTGCTTCTGGGCCAGCTGGCCGGTGATGTCGGCGAACTTCTTGGTGCCCTTGCCGGTGAACTCCATGGTGACGGTCCAGCCGGCGGCGGTCTGCGTGTTGAAGACGGCCTGGGCCTTCTTGACGTCGGTGCCGTCGACGGCGGCGGGGCCGAGGATGTACTTCTGCCACTGGCCCGAGGAGTTCTTGCCGCAGGCGACGGTGGGATCGGTGGCCTTGGTGTTCTTGCCGGCCGTGGTCTGAACCGACTTCTTGGTGCAGTCGAGGGCGGCGTACTGCGCCTGCAGCTTGGCGGCCGCGTCACTGGCGGCGGAGCTGCTGCTCGCCGACGGCGAGGGGCTGGGGGAGGCCTTGAGGCCGTCGGTGACCGCGCGGCCCTGCGAGGTGGCCGTGGCCGACGGGCTCGCGGAGGAGGACGGGGTCGCCGTGCCGGAGGCCTTCTGCCCCTTGTCGGTCGCCTTGGCCGAAGGGCTGCCGGGGCCGCTCGGCGACGGGCTGGCCGTGGCCGAGCCGCCGGAGACCTCGGTGGCGAGCACCGGGCGGAAGTACAGCTTGGCGGTGGTGCCGACCTGCTTGCGGGCCTCCGCGGAGTTGGTGCCCCTGGGGATGTTGACGATGATGTTCTTGGTGCCCTGGGTCTGGACCTCGGTCTCGGACACGCCCAGACCGTTGACACGGCGGTTCATGATGGCGACCGCCGTGTCCATGTTGGTCTTGTTGATCGCGTTGGGCTGACCCGGCTCGTTCACCGCCTCGAGCGTGATGCTCGTGCCGCCGGCCAGGTCGATGCCGAGACGCGGAGTGGTCTGCCCGGAGGCGAACATTCCCCCGGTGAGCGCCACGATGGCGATCAGGATGAGGGCCAGCGGTCGCCACGGCTTGCTCTGGGCACTCCCGCTCCGGCCCCTCTTAGGTGCTGCCACCTTCTCGTACTCCCTCTCGGGCCGCCCGGCGCCGGGTCAGGGGCGGGGGCGGCCATGACATGGTGTCGGGATCCGCTGCGAGCTGTACGTGTTCCGGGGCGCGCGGTGCTGGCCCGCGCGCCCCGGAGCCGTCCTACTTCGCCTCGGAGTCGCCGTCGGTCTTCTTCGGCTCTGCGTCCGACGTGGCCTCGGCGCCCGACGTGGCCTCGGCGGCCGCGGTGTCGTCGGCCGGCTCCTCGGGCGCGTCCTTCTTGCCGAGGTCGACGGACTTGTCGTCGGAGGCGGCGGCAGCTTCGTCGGCGGAGTCGTCGGTCTCGGTGAGGGAGGAGGCGTCGTCCGGGACCACGTCGGTGTCGGACTTCAGGTCGTGCTCGATGCCGTGCACGATGCGGTTGTACTCGTCGTCGCTGAGCACGGAACCGATGGCGTTCTTCGCGAAGAGGAGCTCGACGCCCGGGCCGGCGTCGAGGAGGACCGTGTCCTCATTGACCTCCTTGACCGTCGCGTACATGCCCCCGATCGTGCGGACGCCGCTGCCGGGCTGCATCTCGTTGCGCATCTGCGCGGCCTGGTGCTGCTTGCGCTTGGCCGAGCGGGTCATGAGGAACATGGCCCCGATGAGCACGATGAACGGGAGGAGCACAGTGATATTCACGGGACGGATTTTCCTTCGCACGACCGCGATGGGGAGCGGCCTGATGGATGGGGGTATGTATACCGCCGACAACGGCGGCATCGGCGGAGTCTAAGCGAGTCCGCGCGCAGGGAACAACGTTCAGCATGGCACCTGGGTTCCTGGCCCGGCCAATGCCCGCGCCGTCACGATGCCATCACGTCCCGAACAGGTCCTGTTGTCCGTTTCCCGCAGTGGCCGAGCGGGGCGGGGTGAGTCCGAGATGCGCCCATGCCGCCGGTGTGGCGACCCGTCCGCGCGGGGTGCGGGCGAGCAGACCCTCCCGGACGAGGAACGGCTCGGCCACCTCCTCGACGGTCTCGCGCTCCTCCCCCACCGCGACCGCGAGCGTCGACAGGCCGACCGGACCGCCGCCGAACAGCTTGAGCAGGGCCTCCAGGACTCCCCGGTCGAGGCGGTCGAGGCCGCGGGCGTCGACCTCGTACACCGCGAGGGCGGCCGCCGCGATGTCTCTGGTGACGATGCCGTCGGCCTTGACCTGGGCGTAGTCGCGCACCCGGCGCAGCAGGCGGTTGGCGATACGGGGCGTGCCGCGGGAGCGGCCGGCGATCTCCGCAGCGCCGTCGCCCTGGACCTCGACGTCGAGCAGGTTCGCGGAGCGGTGGATGACGCGCTCCAGCTCGGCCGGCTCGTAGAACTCCATGTGCGCGGTGAACCCGAAGCGGTCGCGCAGCGGGGGCGGCAGCAGGCCCGCGCGCGTGGTGGCGCCGACCAGGGTGAACGGAGGCAGCTCGAGCGGGATGGCGGTGGCGCCCGGCCCCTTGCCGACGATCACGTCGACCCGGAAGTCCTCCATCGCCATGTACAGCATCTCCTCGGCGGGCCGGGACATGCGGTGGATCTCGTCGAGGAAGAGGACCTCGCCCTCGTGGAGGGAGGAGAGGATCGCGGCCAGGTCGCCCGCGTGCTGGATGGCCGGGCCGCTGGTGATGCGGATCGGGGCGCCCATCTCGGCCGCGATGATCATCGAGAGGGTGGTCTTGCCGAGGCCCGGGGCGCCGGAGAGCAGCACGTGGTCGGCGGTGGCGCCCCGCGCGCGTGCGGCGCGCAGCACGAGGTCGAGCTGCTCGCGGACCTTCTCCTGGCCGATGAACTCGTCCAGGTCCTTGGGGCGCAGGGCGGCCTCGACGGCCTGGTCCTCGTGGTCGGCGGACGCACCGACGAGCCGCTCGGCGGCGGGGGCGTCGGTCGGGTCGTCCCAGTTCACGGAGATCTCCTAGCTGGCGGGCGCGGTCGGGGCGGCCGGCGGGGCCGTCGGGTCAGCGGGCGCGGTTGAGGGTCTGCAGGGCCGCCTTGAGCAGCTGGCCGACCTGGGGTGTGCCCCCGGCGGCCTCGGCCTGCGGTGCCACGGCGGAGACGGCCTCGTCGGCCTCGCGGGTGGCGTATCCGAGGCCGATCAGCGCGGCGTGCAGCTGGTCGCGCCAGCCCTGGGTGACGGGTGCGCCGACCACGGGAGCGCCGATCGGCTCGCCCAGCCGGTCCTTCAGCTCCAGCAGCAGCTTCTGCGCGCCCTTCCTGCCGATGCCGGGGACGGCGGTGAGGGCCTTCTCGTCGCCCGTGGCGATGGCGCGCCGCAGGGCGTCGGGGCTGTGCACGGCCAGCATCGCCTGCGCGAGCCGGGGGCCGACCCCGCTCGCCGTCTGCAGCAGCTCGAAGACCTGGCGCTCGTCGTCGTCCACGAAGCCGTAGAGGGTGAGGGAGTCCTCCCGCACGACGAGGGAGGTGGCGAGCTTGGCCGGCTGACCGAGGCGGAGCGTGGAGAGCGTGTTGGGCGTGCACTGCAGGGCCATGCCGACGCCGCCCACCTCGACGACGGCGGCATCGGGGGCGAGCGCGGCGACCGTGCCGCTCACGAAGGCGATCATGCCGTACGGCCTTTCGTTGCGTTGGCGGCGTGCAGGGCGACGGCCTGCTGGAGTCTGTTCTGGGCGGGGGCGCGCCAGATGTGGCAGATGGCGAGCGCCAGGGCGTCGGCGGCGTCGGCCGGCTTCGGGGGTGCGTCGAGCCGGAGCAGGCGGGTCACCATGGCACCGACCTGGGCCTTGTCCGCGCGGCCGCTGCCGGTGACCGCGGCCTTGACCTCGCTGGGGGTGTGCAGGGCGACGGGGAGACCGCGGCGGGCGGCGCACAGCATGGCGACGGCGCTGGCCTGGGCCGTGCCCATCACCGTACGGACGTTGTGCTGGCTGAACACCCGCTCCACCGCGACGACTTCGGGCCGGTGCTCGTCCAGCCACCGCTCGATGCCCTGCTCGATGGCGACCAGGCGCTGTCCCAACTCGGCGTCCACGGGGGTGCGTACGACCCCGACGTCCACCATGGTGAGCGGCCGGCCCGCGCGTCCTTCGACGACGCCCACGCCGCATCGCGTCAGCCCGGGGTCCACTCCCAGTACCCGCACGCGCCCCTCCCCTCGGTGATCTTCGACTTCACGCCAGGCTATCCGCTGCCACCGACAACGGCGGCGGGGGGGGGGGGGGGGGGGTGGGACCCCCCCCCCCCCCACCCCCCGGGGGGGGGGGCGGGTCGCCGCGGCCCGGCGCCAGGCCCCCGGCCGGGGGGTGGACGGGGTGGGGGCGGTGATGTAGGGGGC